>NZ_JAAGPG010000528.1:0-5714 GCF_017104665.1 Burkholderia sp. Se-20378
GCCGACGATCGCGAGATGACGCGCGTCGCGCGGTGCGAGGCAGTCGACCGCGAGCGCGGTCGTGCCGGCCGTGCGCTCGACGGTCAGCAGCCCTGCGTCGCACCACATCAGCGGCTGGCCCGTGCGCATCGACATCAGCGCGGTCCACGCAGTGACGATCGGCTTGCCGCCCGTCACGACATACGGCGACAGCTTCGCGCCGAATACCTGCGCATCGGCGAGCGCGCCGAGATACGTGATGAAGTCGCCGGCCTGGTCGGGAAACAGCGTGAGCGTTTGCGGCGGCTGCACCGCGCGCGTCGCGGCGAGCGACGCGAACATGTTGCGCAACGTGCCGAGCACGTCGAGCGACGGCAGGGCCGCGCGCACCGCGGCTTCGTCGACGGTCAGCGGCAGGGTCGGGGCGGTTTGCGTCATGGGGACATCTCCGGTCGGGGCTGGACAGGACCGTCTCGATCGACGGCGTCCGGCGGTGTTCGTGATGGACGAAAAGTCTAATATAGACAATCAAAATCGGGAGAATTTTTCTTTTCGAGACTTCGTGTCGTCGCGCGATTCGAAAAAAACGCCGGTAAATCAAAGGCATTCATGTTGGGTGGCGAATTTTGGACGTCGCGCATCGGGGCACGATTCTCGTATCCCCTATAGTCTATAGTAGACTTTGAGTCTATATTTCGCGTGCAGGACACGACGCGTCGCCGCGTGGCGGCCATCTGCTTCGAATGCCGATCCGGCGCCCGGCCGGGGCCGTCGTGTACCGATCTTCATCGCCTCAATCCGGAACGGAAGGACCGTCATGAACTGGAAGCTCTCCCTTTGCGCCGCTGCGGCGCTTGCCTGCGCGGCCGTCACGGCCCATGCGGAACAGACCACGTTGCGCTTCGGGATCGAAGCCGCCTATCCGCCGTTCGAGAGCAAGACGCCGGCCGGCCAGCTGCAGGGTTTCGACGTCGACATCGGCAACGCGGTGTGCGCGAAGCTGAACATGAAATGCGTGTGGGTCGAGAATTCGTTCGACGGCCTGATCCCGGCGCTGCAGGCGCGCAAGTTCGACGCGATCAACTCGGCGATGAACATCACGTCGAAGCGCCGGCAGAGCATCGACTTCACGCCGGCGATCTACGTGGTGCCGATCGTGATGATCGCCAAGCACGGTTCGCCGCTGCGGCCCGACGTCGCGAGCCTGCGCGGCAAGCACGTCGGCGTGCTGCAGGGCTCGTCGCAGGAGGATTTCCTGAAGGCGCACTGGGCCACTGCGGGCGTGGCCGTCGTGTCGTACCAGGATCAGGACCAGATCTACGCCGATCTCGTCGCGGGTCGCCTCGACGCGGCCGTGCAGGAAGCGCAGACCGCGCAGGACGGTTTCCTCGACAAGCCGGCCGGCCGCGACTACCAGATCGTCGGCGAGCCGCTGAAGGATCCGGCGACGCTCGGCGAAGGCACGGGTTTCGGGATGCGCAAGAACGACAAGGCGCTGCAGGCGAAGATCGTCGGCGCGCTCGACGCGCTGAAGAAGGACGGCACGCTCAGCGCGCTGTCGCAGAAGTACTTCAAGCGCGACATCGTCGCGAAGTAATCACCGCCGTGCGCCGGCCGCCGCGCCGGCGCGTGTCGCATCGAATCTCGACGCAGTACGGGGAACCATGGATTTCGACGTCATCGTTCTGGGGGCAGGCATCGTCGGCGTGTCGTCGGCGCTGCATCTGCAGGATCGCGGGCTGCGCGTCGCGCTGGTCGACCGGCGTGCGCCCGGCGAGGAAACGAGCCACGGCAATGCGGGGCTGATCGAGCGCTCGTCGGTCGTGCCGTACGCGTTTCCGCGCCGGCTCGGCACGCTGCTGCGCTATGCGCGCAACCGCTCGGTCGATCTCTACTGGGACTACCGTGCGCTGCCCGCCTATGCGGGCTGGCTCGCGCGCTTCTGGCGCGAATCGTCGCCGCAGCGGCTCGCGGCCGCCGCGCGCGACCTGTTGCCGCTCGTCGCGGCGAGTGTCGTGGAGCACGACGCGCTGCTCGCGCGCACCGATGCCCAGCCGCTCGTGCACGACGGCGGGTGGATCGAGGCGTTCCGTTCGCCCGCGCTGTTCGATGCGGAAACCCGCGCGCAGCAGCGCGTGGCCGACGCGCACGGGTTGAGGATGACCGTGCTCGACGCACGTGCGTTGCGGGCGCGCGAGCCCGGCGTCAGCGACGCGTTCTGCGGCGCATTCCACTGGCAGGACCCGAAGACCGTGTCGAGCCCGGGCGGGCTGACCAAGGCCTATGCGCGGCTGTTCGAGCGCGACGGCGGCACGTTCGCGCTTGGCGATGCCAGGACGCTCGTGCAGGTGGATGGCGGCTGGCAGGTCGGGTCCGAACACGGGCCGATTTCGGCACGCTCGGCCGTGGTTGCGCTCGGGCCGTGGTCCGATCACGTCTTCGCGCCGCTCGGCTACCGGATTCCGCTGCGCGCGAAGCGCGGCTACCACATGCATTACCGGCCGACGCGCGCGCCGTTGAACGTGCCCGTGTGCGATACCGAGGAGGGTTTCGTCGTCGCGCCGATGGAAGGCGGCCGTCTGCGGCTCACGACCGGCGTCGAGATTGCGCTGCGCGGCGCACCGCCGACCGGCGTGCAGCTCGCGCGCGCCGAGCCGCTGGCACGCGATGCGTTCGGCATCGGCGAGCGGCTCGATCCCGAGCCGTGGCTCGGGATGCGACCGTGCACGCCCGACATGCGCCCGGTGATCGGGCCCGCGCCTCGCCATCGCCACCTGTGGTTCGCGTTCGGCCATTGTCATCACGGGCTCACGCTCGGCCCCGCAACCGGACGCCTGCTCGCCGAAATGATGACGGGCGCACCGACCTATATCGATCCCCATCCGTACCGCCCCGCGCGCTTCGGTTGATCCGGCGGCGCGCGCGGCGTCGCGCGCGCCGGCCTTCACAATGTTTCAGTCTGCTATCCGAATTACCGGAAATCACGCAATCGGAAATGATCTGCGTAATCGGCAAGAAAGATAATCGCGAAATAAAGAAAATCAGCAAATCGGCGATTTATCAATGCATTTTCATATTGCTGAAATGCGTAATGGGCCGCTGCTCATGACGGGGTAGTGCGCCGTCGCGGCGGGTGTTCCCGTGTTACGCGGAATGTACCGGAACACGTTACCACGGGGCTCGCAAACGTTACGTTACATCCGTGTTCCGTCGGCCTTTTTCATCAGACGATTCCGGCGCCCGGGCCATGCATTTCGTCTGAAATCGATTAAAAAAGGCGTTATTGCCCGTCAATAGGCAGACGAATCAATCCCGTTTTTGGAATTGGCACACTTCGTGCAATCCGTCCCCATGCTTAATCAACGTTGTGCCAACCGAGATGGGGAAAATAAAGATGGGACACAATCTGAAATTGACGGGTGTGGCGCTGTCGGTCGCGACGGTGTTCGGGGTACTGGCTTCGGGTTCCGCGATGGCGGGGGCCCTTGATGTGCTGCCGATTCCGCAAGTAATCGTCAACCCGCCGACGAACAGCGTGTCGGTCGGGTTGGTCGCGACGGGTACGTCGCCGCTGGGCTCGGTCACCGTGGCGGCAGGCGGGGCGGGCGCGATCCAGACGTCGCTTGGCGACCCCGGCCAGGTGCTGTCGGGCGCCGTGGGGGCGGTGACGGGCGCACTCGGCGGTGGCGGCGGCACGGTACAGCCGCTCGCGCCGGTCCAGGGCGTGCTGAATCAGGTGACGGGTGCGCTGAGCGGCGGCAACCCGGCGGGTGCGTTGACCGGTGCGCTGAATACGGCGACGGGGACGCTGAGCAATGCGGTTGGCACGGTAACGGGGGCACTGGGTAATGTCGGCGGCGGGTCGAACCCGCTGGCGCCGGTTCAAGGTGTGGTCAATCAAGTCACGGGTGCACTCGGCGGCGGCAACCCGGCTGGTGCGTTGACGGGGGCGCTTGGCACGGTCACGGGTGCGCTGGGTGGTATCGGCGGTGGTTCGAACCCGCTGGCGCCGGTTCAAGGCGTGGTCAATCAAGTCACGGGCGCGCTTGGTAGCGGCAACCCGGCCGGTGCACTGACCGGCGCACTCGGCACGGTGACGGGCGCACTGGGCGGTATCGGTGGCGGCTCGAGCCCGCTGGCGCCGGTTCAAGGCGTGGTGAATCAAGTGACGGGTGCGCTTGGTGGCGGTAACCCGGCTGGTGCACTGACCGGCGCACTCGGCACGGTCACGGGTGCACTGGGCGGTATCGGTGGCGGCTCGAGCCCGCTGGCGCCGGTTCAAGGCGTGGTCAATCAAGTCACGGGTGCGCTCGGTAGCGGTAACCCCGCTGGCGCACTGACTGGCGCACTCGGCACCGTTACGGGCGCACTGGGTGGTATCGGCGGTGGTTCGAACCCGCTGGCCCCGGTTCAAGGTGTCGTCAATCAAGTAACCGGCGCGCTCGGCAGCGGCAACCCGGCAGGCGCACTGACCGGTGCACTCGGCACGGTGACGGGCGCACTGGGCGGTATCGGCGGCGGATCGAACCCGTTGGCGCCGGTTCAAGGTGTCGTGAATCAAGTCACGGGCGCGCTCGGCAGCGGCAACCCGGCAGGCGCACTGACCGGTGCACTCGGCACGGTGACCGGCGCGCTGGGTAATGTCGGCGGCGGTTCGTACCCGCTGGGGGCGGTTCAAGGCGTCGTCAATCAAGTCACGACGGCCCTCAATAACGGCAACCCGGCTAGTGCATTGACGGGCGCACTCGGTACGGTGGCGGGTGAACTCGGCGCGGGCAATCCGGCAGGCACGGTGACGGGTGCGATCGGCAACGTGACCGGGGCACTGGGCGCATTGGGCGCCATCGGTGGCGGTGCGGATCCGCTGGCCCCGGTTCAGGGCGTCGTGAATCAAGTGACGGGCGCGCTCGGCAGCGGCAACCCGGTTGGTGCACTGACCGGCGCACTCGGCACGGTCACGGGCGCACTGGGGGGTATCGGTGGCGGCTCGAACCCGCTGGCACCGGTGCAAGGCGTGGTGAACCAAGTGACGGGCGCGCTCGGTAGCGGCAACCCGGCCGACGCACTGACTGGCGCACTCGGCACGGTCACGGGCGCACTGGGTGGTATCGGCGGTGGTTCGAACCCGCTGGCGCCGGTGCAAGGCGTCGTGAATCAAGTGACGGGCGCGCTCGGCAGCGGTAACCCGGCCGGCGCGCTGAGCAACGCGGTCAACACGATCACGGGCACGCTCGGCAACGTCGGTGGCGCGGGGAGCCCGCTCGCACCGGTGCAAGGCGTCGTCACGCAACTCGCGGGCACGCTCGGCAACGATCCGGCCAGTGGGCTGACGAACGCGCTGAACTCGGTGACGGGTGCGCTCGGCGGCGCGAATCCGCTGGCGCCGGTGCAAGGCGTCGTGAACCAGGTCGTCGGCACGCTGTCCGGCGCCGGTGGCGGCAGCCCGATCGCGCCGATCACGAACCTCGTCAACGGCCTGCAGAACGCGCTGCCGACGGGTGGCAACGCAGCCGGCGCGCTGACCGGCGCACTCGGCTCGGTCACGGGTGCACTCGGCAACCTCGGCGGCTCGAACCCGCTGGCGCCGGTGCAGGGTGTCGTGAACCAGGTCGTCGGTACGCTCGGCAACCTCGGTGGGTCGAACCCGCTGGCGCCGGTGCAGGGCGTCGTGAACCAGGTCGTCGGTACGCTCGGCAACCTCGGTGGGTCGAACCCGCTGGCGCCGGTGCAAGGCG
>NZ_JAAGPG010000529.1:0-238 GCF_017104665.1 Burkholderia sp. Se-20378
GTCTGGGCGTGTTTGGTGTTGTATGAGTAGATGTGTCATAGTCGTGAGTGGATGTCTAGTCTAGGTGTGTGTGTTGATTTGTAGCTGTGTGGAACGTAGTGAGTGGTCGGGTAGAGGTATAGTGAGGCATGATTGTGTTCGTGTATGTGAATTATTAGCTTGAGCGTGTCGTTATTCACTTTTGTGTTCGATTTTAGTGTTGTTTTCTTTTTTTTTGTTTTTTTTTTTTTTTGAATGC
>NZ_JAAGPG010000530.1:0-5434 GCF_017104665.1 Burkholderia sp. Se-20378
TCGCGACCTGATTCGCGGCGGAGAGATCGACGAGGTATGGCTCACGCTGCCGATGTCGCACGAGTGGCGGATCCAGCGCATCGTCCGCGAGTTGCGCGACGAGTTCGTGGAGCTGCGGCTGCTGCCCGACGTACGACAGATGGCGGTGGTCGATCGCTCGGCGACCGACGTGCTCGGCATGCCGGCCATCAACCTCGCGACCACGCCGCGTTCGGCGCCGGAGCTGTGGGCGAAGTTCGCATTTGACCGGCTGTTCGCATTCGGCGTGCTGATTCCGTTGCTGCCGCTGCTGTCGATGCTGGCCGTCGCGGTCAAGCTGTCGTCGCCGGGGCCCGTGCTGTTCAGGCAGCGCCGCAAGGGCGTCGACGGCCGGGAGTTCGACATCCTGAAGTTCCGGACGATGCGCGTGCATCGAGACCAACCGGGTGTCGTGCGGCAGGCGTCGCGCAACGATTCGCGCATCACGCGGGTCGGCGCGTTCCTGCGGCGCACGTCGCTCGACGAGCTGCCGCAATTCTTCAACGTGCTGTTCGGGCAGATGTCGGTCGTCGGTCCGCGCCCGCATGCGATCGAACACGACGACTTCTACCGGCAGCTGATCGACTGCTACATGTATCGCTACCGCGTGCGGCCCGGCATCACTGGGTGGGCACAGGTGAACGGCTATCGCGGCGAGACGCGCAAGGTCGAGGCGATGGAAGCGCGCGTGAAGTTCGATCTGTTCTACATGCAGAACTGGAGCTTCTGGTTCGACATGAAGATCATCCTGTTGACGGTCGTGCGGGGATTCATCGGGCGCAATGCATTCTAAGGATCGCGAATCGTCTGGAAAGCGGTGCGTTGTGCGATCGAACGTACCGACCGGAGCGCATCTGACGGACACACTGACGGCACAGCAGCATCCCGCGTAACGGGGTGTCCGGCGGCGCAAAAGCGCGCCGCAGCCATCGGAATGGTCACGAACATGTCAACGTCGATTCGGGAGCGAAGCGCACCGGTACTGCAGGAAGCGCGCGCGGAGCGGGGCGCCGGTACGGCCGCGTCTGCCGCGCGGTCGTGCCGGCTCGCGATCAACGGGAAATTCACCGCGCAGCGCATGACGGGCGTTCAGCGCGTGGCATACGAACTGACGGCCGAACTCGCGCGGATCGCGAGCGCCGACGATGCACTGGCGCTCGTCGTGCCATCCGATCACGATCCGGCGGCCATGCCGGCCGGCGCGCGGTCGCTGACGTCCGGGCGCCGGCACGGCACGCTGTGGGAACAATGGACGCTGCCGCGCACGACGCGCGGCCGGACCTTGTTGAGCCTTTGCAACATGGGTCCGCTGGTCAAACGCGATCAACTGCTGATGATTCATGACGCGGCGATTTTCGATCTGCCACACGGCTATTCGATGGCGTTTCGCCTCTGGTACCGCTTCGCGTTCTCGATCATGAAGCGACGTGCGCGCCATATCGTGACGGTTTCGCATTTTTCGCGGGCGCGGCTGGCCGCGCGGCTTGGCGTGCCGCCTGCACGCCTGTCGGTCGTGCCGGGTGCGGTCGATCATATCGACCGCATCGATGCCGATCCCGGCGTGCTGTCGCGCCTGAATCTCGAGACGGACCGCTACGTGTTGTTCGTCGGGTCGCTCGCGCCCGGCAAGAATCTCGTGCGCGCACTGGCCGCGGTGGCGCTGATGCGCGAGTCGCACCCGACGTTGCGCTTCGTGATCGCGGGGGGCGCCAATGCGAAGATCTTCGGCGCACGGGCGGCGGGCCTGCGCGAAGACGATCCGTACGTCACATGGGCCGGTTACGTGACCGACGGCGAGCTGAAGGCGCTGTACGAGCATGCGGGCTGCTTCGTGTTTCCGTCGCTATACGAAGGATTCGGGTTGCCGCCGCTCGAGGCGATGCGGTGTGGCTGCCCGGTCGTCGTGTCGCACGAAGGGGCGTTGCCGGAAGTCTGCGGCGGTGCAGCGCTGTTCTGCGATGCGTATTCGCCGCCGGATATCGCCGCGGCGATCGCCCGCGTCATGGACGATCCCGAACTGCGGGCACGACTGCGCACGCTGGGCCGCGAGCACGCGCAGCGGTACAGCTGGCAGCGTTCGGCGCGTACGTTGTTCGACATCGTCCGTGCCGACGCCTGACGTACGCTGACGCGGCGCTGCGCACGGGTCGAGCGATTCCGGCGGTGTCTGCGACACCCCCATTCGACGACGTCGCGATTTCACGTCCGTCCCCAAATTCCGCATACTTCTGCGCGCACCGAGCGCCACGCTGATTCCAGTCAACACACGCGTGTTCAATGGGTTTATCCTGCGTCGAATGCGTCCGGCACTTCGTGTCTCCGGGCGCACATCCGGACACGGTGGCAGGCGGTGACGCCTGCCCGCCGCGCACCGGCGCGACACCGCGCGCCGCAATGCCGCGCGCGGAACCCGGAACAGGAGAGACGGTCATGGCGCTCGACCAACAACAACGGCAGACGCTGAAACAGCGGCTGAACGAGAGCGAGCAGACGTTGCGTGCGGAGATTCGCACCACCGAAGACCAGCGCGCGTCGGAATCCTACGCAGACCTCGCCGGCGCGGCGCCGGACGAGGGCGACGAGGCCAATGCGGATCTGTTCGTCGACGTCGATCATGCGTTGATCGGCATGAAACTGACCGAGCTGCGCGCGATCGGCCGCGCCCAGCAGCGGATGCGTGACGGCAGCTACGGCGAGTGCATCGACTGCGACGGCTCGGTTGGCTACGAGCGCCTGCTGGCACGGCCGGCCGCCGAACGCTGCACGCATTGCCAGTCGATCTACGAACGGCACTACGCCACGACGCCGCGCGCCTCCCTCTGACTCCGACGTCTCAGCCATCACGGCGCTGCACGCGCGGCGCGGCCGGCGTACGATGATGAACGGGCGCCCGGCGGCGTCAGCATGCAGCGCCGGGCGGGCAGACGCCGTCGCGCACGCGCACGGCGCCATCCACGTGGAAGGGAGCCACGCCGATCATGCCGATCCACAATGCCGGGTGTGCGGCCGTGTTCGCCGAGATTGCCGACATGCTCGAGATCCAGGGCGCCAATCCGTTCCGGGTGCGTGCCTATCGCAATGCCGCACGGACGATTGCCGACTACGGGCGCGATATCCCGACGATGGTCGCGAACGGCGACGATCTCGGGAAGATTCCGTCGATCGGGCCGGATCTCGCGTCGAAGCTGCGCGAGATCGCCGCGACCGGCACATGCGAATTGCAGCAAACGCTGCGTCACGCGTTGCCGGGCGCGATCGTCGAGCTGCTCGACGTGCCGGGGCTCGGCGCCAAACGCGTGAAGGCGCTGCACGATGCACTGCACGTCGATTCGCTCGAGCAGCTTCGCGCGGAAGCGAAGAGTGGGCACGTGCGCGAGCTGCCGGGCTTCGGCGCGAAAACCGAAGCGCATCTGCTCGAAGCGATCGACGATCGGCTGAAGCGCGAACCTCAACGTTTCCTGCTCCCTGATGCGGCGCACTCGCTGCTGCCGCTGCTCGAACGCCTGCGTGCGATCGCGGGCGTCGGCAAGGCCGTGCCGGCCGGCAGTTTCCGCCGCCGGCGCGAGACGGTCGGCGATCTCGACATCCTCGTCACCGCGCGCGATCCGGTGGCCGTCGCCGAAGCGTTCGTCGGTTATGGCGAGGTGGCGCGCGTATTGGCGCACGGCAAGACGAAGTCGAGCGTCGTGCTCGTCAGCGGGTTGCAGGTCGACCTGCGCGTCGTCGATGCCGACGCATTCGGCGCGGCGCTCGTCTACTTCACCGGATCGAAGGCGCACAACATCGCGTTGCGCAGGATCGCACAGGCCGGCGGGCTGAAGATCAACGAGTACGGCGTGTTTCGCGGTGACGAACGGATTGCGGGTGAGACCGAGGCGTCGATCTATGCGTCGATCGGGCTTCACGACGTGCCGCCCGAGTTGCGCGAGGATCGCGGCGAGATCGACGCAGCGCGCGCGGGCACGCTGCCGGCGCTGGTCGAGCGCAAGCACGTGCACGGCGACCTGCATGCGCATACCGACGCATCGGCAGGTCGTGACAGCCTGCGTGCGATGGCCGATGCGGCACGCGCACGCGGGTTCGCGTATCTGGCCATCACCGACCGGGTGCCGCACGCCGGCGGCCGCAGCAACTTCGACTGGCTTGCCCGGCAGCTTGACGAGATCGATCGCCTCAACGCGTCGTTCGACGATTTCGTGCTGCTCAAGGGCGTGGAAGCCGGCATTCGCGAGGACGGCAGCCTCGATGTGCCCGATGCGATGCTCGGCCGGCTCGATCTCGTGGTCGGTGCGGTACGCGACGGCTTCGAGTTGCCGCGCGACGCGCAGACCGCGCGCATGCTGCGCGCGATGGATCATCCGCATTTCACGATTCTCGCGCACCCGACGGGCCGCGTGCTCGGCGAGCGCGACGCGTGCGAACTCGACGTGCCGCGGGTGATCGCGCATGCCGCGGCGCGCGGCTGCTTCGTCGAACTCGATGCGCAGCCGCGGCGGCTCGACCTGCCCGACATCTGGTGCCGAGAGGCCGCGAAAGCTGGCGTGCCGGTGGCGATCGGCTCGGATGCGTGCAGTGCGGACGAACTCGACAATCTTGCGTACGGCGTCGATCAGGCGCGTCGAGGCTGGCTCACGCGAGCCGACGTGCTGAACACGCGTACGCTCGCGCAATTGAGGCCGTTGCTGGCGCGCACGATGGGAGCGGGCGGCGCGTCGAAGCGCAGCGGCGGCGCGAAGGGCGCGTGAACGCGGCCGACGCGCGTGCCGTCAGCCGCTGGCCATACATGAATGCGGTTCCGTCATGCCAGCACGCCGGTCGCCGGCACGTAGGGCAGACCAAGCGCCAGCGCGACGGCTTCGTACGTGATGTGTCCGTCGCACACGTTCAGGCCCGCGCGCAGATGCGGATCGTCGGTCATCGCCTGCTTCCAGCCCTTGTCGGCGAGCGCGAGCGCTTGGGTGAGCGTTGCGTTGTTCAGCGCGAAGGTCGACGTGCGCGCGACCGCGCCGGGCATGTTCGCGACGCAGTAGTGCACGACGCCGTCGACGACGAAGGTCGGGTCCGCGTGCGTCGTCGCATGCGAGGTTTCGAAGCATCCGCCCTGGTCGATCGCGACGTCGACGACGACCGCCCCCGTGCGCATCGTCGCGATCATGTCGCGCGTGACGAGCCGCGGCGCCGATGCGCCCGGCACGAGCACGGCGCCGATCACGACGTCGGCATCGCGCACGGCTTCGTCGATCGTGTGCGCATTCGAGCAGACGGTCGTGATCCGGTTGGCGAACACGAGGTCGAGCTGGCGCAGCCGGTTCACGTTGGTGTCGAGCACGGTGACGCGTGCGCCGAGGCCGACCGCCATCTGCAGCGCGCCGGTGCCCACCACGCCCGCGCCGAGCACGACGACATGCGCGGCCGC
>NZ_JAAGPG010000531.1:0-5585 GCF_017104665.1 Burkholderia sp. Se-20378
TGCGCCACGTGAGCCAACGGCGCTGGCTGTCCTGCCAGCCGCGCTTCGCATCGGCCGGCGCATCCTTCAACAGGCGCTGGTACGCGCCGTCCATCACGGCCTGCCACTGCTGCTGCGCTTCGCCCATGCACTGGATCTGGCCGGCCGGCGAGGACCGGTCGCGCCGCGCGAGGCATTGCCGCATCGCGACGTCGATCGGGTCGGCCGCCGCGACTTCCGCGTGGGCGACACCCACGCCCGCCAGTCCGGCCGACCCTGCCGCCCAGACGACGAGCGCGGCCACCGCCGCACGCATCGCCTGGATTCGTCCGTGCGTCGCCATCAGTCGCGCACGCAGTCGACGAAGTACTCGACGCGGCCGTTCACCTCTTCCGCGACGAGGCCGTGGATGTCGGTGTGGAAGCCCGGGAAGCGTTCGTTGAAGTCGCGCGCGAACCGCAGGTAGTTCACGATCGTCTTGTTGAAGCGCTCGCCCGGGATCAGCAGCGGAATGCCCGGCGGGTACGGCGTGAGCAGGATGCTCGTCACGCGGCCTTCGAGCTCGTCGAGCGGTACGCGGTCGATCTTGCGGTGCGCGAGCTTCGCGAATGCGTCCGACGGCTTCATCGCCGGTTCCATGTCCGACAGGTACATCTCCGTCGTCAGGCGGGCGATGTCGTTCGCGCGGTACACGTCGTGGATCTGCGTGCACAGGTCGCGCAGGCCGACACGCTCGTAGCGCGGATGCTGCGCGACGAATTCCGGCAGCACGCGCCACAGCGGCTGGTTGTTGTCGTAGTCGTCCTTGAACTGCTGCAGCTCGGTCACCATCGAGTTCCAGCGGCCCTTCGTGATGCCGATCGTGAACATGATGAAGAACGAGTACAGGCCGGTCTTCTCGACGATGATCCCGTGCTCGGCCAGGTACTTCGTGACGATCGCGGCCGGAATGCCGGTCTCGCCGAACTCGCCGTCGACGTCGAGCCCCGGCGTGATGATCGTCGCCTTGATCGGGTCGAGCATGTTGAAGCCTTCCGCCAGCGGGCCGAAACCGTGCCAGTGGTCGTTCGGCTTCAGCATCCAGTCTTCGCGCGAGCCGATGCCTTCCTCGGACAGGTTGTCCGGGCCCCACACGCTGAAGAACCAGTCGTCGCCGTATTCGGCGTCGACCTTGCGCATCGCGCGGCGGAAGTCGATCGCCTCGGCGATCGATTCCTCGACCAGCGCGGTGCCGCCCGGCGGCTCCATCATCGCGGCCGCGACGTCGCACGACGCGATGATCGCGTACTGCGGGCTCGTCGACGTGTGCATCAGGTACGCCTCGTTGAAGCGATGCTTGTCGAACGTGCGGTTCTCCGAATCCTGCACGACGATCTGCGATGCCTGCGAGATGCCCGCGAGCAGCTTGTGCGTCGAGTGCGTCGCGAACACGAGCGCACCGGTGCGCGGACGGCCGTCGCCGATCGCGTGCATGTCGCGGTAGAAGTCGTGGAACGTCGCATGCGGCAGCCACGCTTCGTCGAAGTGCAGCGTGTCGAGCAGGTCGCCGAGCAGGTCCTTGATCATCTCGACGTTGTAGACGACGCCGTCGTACGTGCTCTGCGTGATCGTCAGGATCCGCGGCTTCATGTCCGGGTTCTCGCGCATCGCTTCGCGCGCGAACGGGTTCGCCTCGATCTTCTTGCGGATGTTCTCCGGCTTGAATTCGTCGCGCGGGATCGGCCCGATGATGCCGAAATGGTTGCGCGTCGGCGTAAGGAACACCGGAATCGCACCCGTCATCGTGATCGCGTGCAGGATCGACTTGTGGCAGTTGCGGTCGACCAGCACGATGTCGCCCGGTGCAACCGTCGCGTGCCAGACGATCTTGTTCGACGTCGACGTGCCGTTGGTCACGAAGAACAGGTGGTCCGCGCTGAAGATGCGCGCCGCGTTGCGCTCGGACGCCGCGACCGGGCCCGTGTGGTCGAGCAGCTGGCCGAGTTCGTCCACCGCGTTGCAGACGTCCGCGCGCAGCATGTTCTCGCCGAAGAACTGGTGGAACATCTGGCCAAGCGGGTTCTTCAGGAAGGCGACGCCGCCCGAGTGGCCCGGGCAGTGCCACGAGTACGAGCCTTCGTCCGCGTACTTGACGAGTTCCTTGAAGAACGGCGGCGCGAGCGAGTCGAGATAGACCTTCGCCTCGCGGATGATGTGGCGCGCGACGAACTCCGGCGTGTCCTCGAACATGTGGATGAAGCCGTGCAGCTCGCGCAGGATGTCGTTCGGCAGGTGGCGCGACGTGCGCGTCTCGCCGTACAGGAAGATCGGGATGTCCGCGTTGCGGCGGCGCACTTCCGTGACGAACGCGCGCAGCTCGATGATCGCGGTCGCGAGCTCGGGCAGTTCGCCGTCCGAGCCGGTCTCGCCGAGCATGAGTTCGTCGTCGTCGATCGACAGGATGAAGCACGACGCGCGGCTCGACTGCTGTGCGAACGACGTCAGATCACCGTAGCTCGTGAGACCGAGGACTTCGACGCCCTCCTTCTCGATCGCTTCGGCCAACGCCCGGATGCCGGAGCCCGAGATGTTCTCGGAGCGGAAATCTTCGTCGATGATGACGACGGGGAAACGAAACTTCATGGGCGATTCTCCAAAAAGAACGACCGCGGCGCGTCACGCGCAGCGGTCACCCGGAAACTGGTGAGACGTTATGCAACCAGATCAGGTTTTCGGCAGCGTGACACCACGCTGCCCCTGATACTTGCCGCCGCGATCCGCGTACGACACGTCGCACACTTCGTCGCTCTCGAAGAAGAGCACCTGCGCGACGCCTTCGTTCGCGTAGATCTTCGCGGGCAGCGGCGTGGTGTTCGAGAATTCCAGCGTGACGTAGCCTTCCCACTCGGGTTCGAACGGCGTCACGTTGACGATGATCCCGCAGCGCGCATAGGTCGACTTGCCGAGGCAGACCGTCAGCACGGTGCGCGGGATGCGGAAATATTCGACGGTGCGGGCCAGCGCGAACGAGTTCGGCGGGATGATGCACACGTCGCCCTTGAAATCGACAAACGAACCCTCGTCGAAGTTCTTCGGATCGACGATCGTCGAGTTGATGTTCGTGAAGATCTTGAATTCGTCCGCGCAGCGGATGTCGTAGCCGTAGCTCGACGTGCCGTAGCTGACGATCCGGCGGCCGTCCTCGGACGCGCGAACCTGATCGGGCACGAACGGCTCGATCATTTTGTGCTCTTCGGCCATGCGCCGAATCCATTTGTCGGACTTGATACTCATATCGGGGCGCCAGGAAACGCTGCGTGACGGGAAACGAAGGCCGCCATTCAGGACGGCGGCCGGGGAAAGGCCGACATTTTACGCGATCATCGGCCTACGCACGCGGCGGTCGTCAACGGATCACGCCGCAGGCAAGCGCGGGCCCCGCGCCATGCTGCGGAAACGCGGGATCGCTCGGGTCGCGGTGCACCAGCGCCGCGCGATTCATCGCCGAGCGCACGCCATCGAGGGCCAGATCGGGCGCGACGATGAAGCCGGCCGCGACGCCGTTCGCGTCCGCGTGGATGTTGCCGAGATCGCCGGCGACGCGGGCACCCGCGCGCAACCGGTCGGCCGCCGGCGCGAACACCTGGCCGGCGCTCGAGCCGTCGCCCGCGTTGCAGTCGCCGCGTTCGTGGACCTGTAAGGCGTGATCGCTGTTCGGCGGCAGCCCGGCCAGGTTGTAGGTAACCTGCACGCCGTCCGGACGCTCGACGAACGTCACCGCGCCGCGCGCCTGTGAGCCGACCGTCGGCTGCAGTTGTGCGTCGGCCCGTTTTTCGTGCGACGAGGAAAAGGAGGTGCAGCCGGCCAGTAGGCCCAGCGCGGCGGCGGCCAGCAGCGCGCATTGCACGCGGCTGGCATGCACGCCGTGATGTCGTTGTTTCATTCGATCCTCATGCCGGCTGGCGGCCGTTTGACACGACGGCCGCGCCGGGCGGGTAAAGGGACCCGGGAAAAGTCGCCATGATACCGCGCCTCGCGGCGCCGTAAACAGCGTGAGGCCCCGCCCCGCAAGGGTTTTACGTATTTTGAACAACGATCGACGGGAACTTCGACGTCATGTCGCGCGATCGCTCGGCAATCGCCAGCGCGACTCCGCGTGCGATGTCGCGGTAGCGACGCGCCAGCGCGCCGTCGGAATCGGCCACGACCGTCGGCGTGCCGCTGTCGGCGCGCTCACGGATCGCGATGTCGAGCGGCAGGCTGCCGAGCACGTTCACGCCGTACTCCTTCGCCATCCGTTCGGCGCCGCCGGCGCCGAAGATGTGCTCCTCGTGGCCGCAGTTCGAACAGATGTGGATGCTCATGTTCTCGACGATGCCGAGGATCGGAATCCCGACCTTCTCGAACATCTTCAGGCCCTTCTTCGCATCGAGCAGCGCGATGTCCTGCGGCGTCGTGACGATCACCGCGCCCGTGACGGGCACGCGCTGCGCGAGCGTGAGCTGGATGTCGCCCGTGCCCGGCGGCATGTCGACGATCAGGTAGTCGAGCTCGCGCCAGTTGGTCTGGCGCAGCAACTGCTCGAGCGCGGAGGTCGCCATCGGGCCGCGCCACACCATCGGGTTGTCTTCCTCGATCAGGAAGCCGATCGAGTTCGCCTGCAGCCCGTGGCCGACGAGCGGGTTCATCGACTGGTTGTCGGGCGACTCGGGGCGCTGGCCGTGGATGCCGAGCATCGTCGGCAGCGACGGGCCGTAGATGTCGGCGTCGAGGATGCCGACCGACGCGCCTTCCGCGGCGAGCGCGAGCGCGAGGTTGACGGCCGTCGTGCTCTTGCCGACGCCGCCCTTGCCCGACGCAACCGCCACGATGTTCTTCACGTTCGGCAGCAGTTTCACGCCGCGCTGCACCGTGTGCGCGACGATCTCCTGCGACACGGCGACGCGCGCGTCGCGCACGCCGGCCACGGCCTGGAGCGCGGCGGTGATGCGTGCGCGCACGTCGTCGTGCTGGCTGCGCGCGGGATAACCGAGCACCACGTCGAGCGCCACGACGTCGCCGTCGATCGCGACGTTGCGCACGCCCTTGCTCGCCGCATACGGACGGCCGGTATTGGGGTCGACGACAGCCGCCAAAGCGGCGTCGACTTGTGCCCGGTCAATGCTCATCGAAACTCCGTGAAAACGTTTTTCTCGCGCGCAAACGTCAAAAAATATCAAATTACGCTGCGAAAATCGGGAAAAGTGAAAGAATCTGTTGCACGCCATTGCGCGAACGCGCGACCCGGCGCACTCTTCGCGTGCGGCATGCTATGGGGCCAAATCGGCCATTAACCGCCTATATTGTAGAGGCTGACGCGTCGCCCTGTCCCAACAGCCACGCTGACGGACAGGGCATGCGGCCACCTCGGCGGCTGCCGCGAGCGCAGGCCTGCCCTCCTTTTTCGGGCGGCCCGCGCAGGGAGCCGTAACTGTTGTTGTCGTCGTTGTCGACTCGTTCAACCAAGAGAGGAATCCAAGATGAACATGAAAATCGCGACCCGCTTGTCCGTCTTCGCATTGGCCGGCGCACTGCTGGCAGGCTGCGCCACGCAGCAAGGCAACAATACGGCCGTCGGTACCGGCACG
>NZ_JAAGPG010000532.1:0-5636 GCF_017104665.1 Burkholderia sp. Se-20378
ATTCCTCGATCCAATTGATCATTTTCGAAGTGCCGCCTTCCCTGCGTCGAAACGGCCGGCAACGCGCGGCACAATGGCGGTCAGGCAGCGAATGATCAAACGGACGGGGTCGAACGATCGATCGGAGTCGTCCTCGGGAAAGAAGCGGTGGTCGCGCACGCCGGCGGCGCGCATTTAATGCGTTCGATATTAACCGACAAACCCGAACCCCGATTCCCGCGCCACTTACGTCACGAATTGATTTAACCGATTCAGGAAAAACGATTAATCACGAAAATTTCAGCGACGTGATCTTGGGGCCCATTTCCGAAACCAACGGAAGCGCCTCCAACCTTGCCACACGGCCCATCCACCGCCGCACTCAAACACCGATTCACCGGTTTCAATGACATTCATCAATATTCAAGTTATTAAATACCGGCGTTTACCCTTATTAAAAACCACCAAGGCGA
Organism: Burkholderia sp. Se-20378; assembly: GCF_017104665.1. Lineage (NCBI taxonomy): Bacteria > Pseudomonadati > Pseudomonadota > Betaproteobacteria > Burkholderiales > Burkholderiaceae > Burkholderia > Burkholderia sp. Se-20378. Next base: position 453 of record NZ_JAAGPG010000532.1, read on the forward strand.
TAACATGAAAACGTTAAATAAAACGACGATTCATGCCGGAATCGTCAACCGGCGCCACGCCGCGCCACCTCAACCGCAACACGTCTCGTCAAGGAGCGTCGCATGTCCGATGCCAGCTCGTCCTCCTCCCGCGCCGCCGCCCCATCGGCCGCGGCTTCCGCGCCGAAAATCGGCGTCATTCCCGCCACGCTGATGGTCGCGGGCAACATGATGGGCTCCGGCGTCTTCATGCTACCCGCGAACCTCGCCGCCACCGGCGGCATCGCGATCTTCGGCTGGCTGATCACGGTGGTCGGCGCCGTATCGCTCGCACTCGTGTTCGCGAAGCTCGCGGCGATCGACCCGGCCGCCGGCGGCCCGTACGCGTATGCGCGCAAGTCGTTCGGCCCGTACATGGGCTACCAGACCAACCTGATCTACTGGCTCGCGAACGTGCTCGGCAACGTCGGCCTCGCGGTCGCCGGCCTCGGCTACCTCACGCATTTCTTCCCGGTCCTGAAGGACCCGCTCGTGTTCGCCCTCGCGCAGATCTTCGTGATCTGGCTGTTCACGTACGCGAACATCCTCGGGCCGAACGTCGTCGGCCGCGTGCAGTCCGTCACGACGATCTTCGCGCTCGTGCCGATCCTCGGGATGGCCGTGTTCGGCTGGTTCTGGTTCAGCAAGGACGTGTATTTCGCCGGCTGGAACGTGTCGGGCGCGAGCAGCTTCAGCGCGATCGGCGCGACGCTGAACTTCACGCTGTGGGCGTTCATCGGCGTCGAGAGTGCGTCGGTATCGGCCGGCGTCGTCGAGAACCCGTCGCGCAACGTACCGATCGCGACCGTCGGCGGCGTCGTGCTCGCGGCCGTCTGCTACGTGCTCAGCTCGACCGTGATCATGGGGATGATCCCGAACAAGGCGCTGCTCGCATCGAGCGCGCCATTCGCGGATGCCGCGCGCCTCGCGCTCGGCAATACGGCCGCGAACGCGGTCGCGATCTGCGCGGCGCTGGGCTGCCTCGGCTCGCTCGCGGGCTGGACGCTGCTGGTCGGCCAGACCGCGAAGGCAGCCGCCGACGACGGCCTGTTCGCCGGCGTATTCGCCCGCGTGAACTCGAAGAACGTGCCGTCGGCCGGCCTCGCGATCGTCGCGCTGATCATGTCGGTGCAGGTGCTCGCGACGATGTCGCCGAGCGCCAGCGAGCAGTTCGGCAAGATCGCGTCGATCGCCGTGATCATGACGCTGCTGCCGTACATCTACTCGTGCATCGCGATCAAGGTGCTCGGCTACGGCAAGATGCCGTCGCACCAGTTCACGTTCTACACGATCGTCGGCCTGATCGGCGCCGTCTACGCGCTGTGGGCGATGGTCGGCTCCGACGGCCAGCAGACGCGCTGGTCGCTGATCTTCGTCGTCGCGACGATCGTCTTCTACGAGCTGTCGATCAACCGCCAGCGCGAGATCGAGGAAACCCATATCCATCCGGGCGGCCGCTCGCCGCGCTGGGTGCGCTATCTCGCGCTCGGCGTGACCATCGCCGCGCTCGCCGCCACCTTCTGGATCTCCATGGGCCGTCATCAGGCCGACACCCTTCACGCGCGCTCGCCGGCCGTTGCCGCGAGCGTCCAGGCAACCCAGCAACCGGGGGAATAACACATGACCGCTTCCTTGACCCAACCCGCCTTCCGCCGCCTCGGCATGAAGGCGCTGCTCGTGCAGCACGACATCGATGAGCGCACGGCCACGGGGCGCGCCGCGACGGCGCTCGCCGAGGAGCTGCGCACGCGGCTCGTCGACGTCGTGATCGCGACCTCCGCCGACGATGCGTGCGCGGTAGTCGCCGCCGATCCGGCAATCCAGTGCCTGCTGCTCAACTGGGAACTCGGCAACGATGCCGACCACGCACCCGCGCAGGCCGTGCTCGACGCGATGCGCGCGCGCAATGCGACCGTGCCCGTGTTCCTGCTCGCAAGCCGCGCGAGCGCGTCCGCGATTCCGGTCGACGCGATGCGCAAGGCCGACGACTTCATCTGGATGCTGGAGGACACCACCGCGTTCATCGGCGGCCGGATCGTCGCCGCGATCGAGCGCTACCGCGAAACCGTGCTGCCGCCGATGTTCCGCGCGCTCGCGAAGTTCTCGCGCGTGTACGAATACTCGTGGCACACGCCCGGCCACACGGGCGGCACCGCGTTCCTGAAATCGCCGGTCGGCCGCGCGTACTTCGAATTCTTCGGCGAATCGCTGTTCCGCTCGGACCTGTCGATCTCGGTCGGCGAACTCGGCTCGCTGCTCGATCACTCGGGCCCGATCGGCGAAAGCGAACGCTATGCGGCGCGCGTGTTCGGCGCGCATCGCACGTATCACGTGACGAACGGCTCGTCGATGTCGAACCGCGTGATCCTGATGGCGAGCGTCACGCGCAACCAGGTCGCGCTGTGCGACCGTAACTGCCACAAGTCGGCCGAGCACGCGATGACGATGTCGGGCGCGATTCCGACCTACCTGATTCCGTCGCGCAACCACTACGGGATCATCGGCCCGATCATGCCCGAGCGGCTGACGGCCGCCGCCGTGCGGCTCGCGATCGACGCGAACCCGCTCGTGCGCGGCCGCGACGGCATCGACCCGACGCCCGTGCATGCGCTGATCACGAACTCGACGTACGACGGCCTCTGCTACAACGTCGCGCGCGTCGAGGAACTGCTCGGCCAGAGCGTCGATCGATTGCATTTCGACGAGGCGTGGTACGGCTACGCGCGCTTCAACCCGATCTACCGCGACCGTCACGCGATGCACGGCGATCCGTCGCAACACGATGCGAGCAAGCCGACCGTGTTCGCGACGCAGTCGACGCACAAGCTGCTCGCCGCGCTGTCGCAGGCGTCGTTCATTCATGTTCGCGACGGCCGCAACCCGATCGAGCATGCACGCTTCAACGAGGCGTACATGATGCATGCGTCGACGTCGCCGAACTACGCGATCATCGCGTCGAACGACGTGAGCGCCGCGATGATGGACGGCCCCGGCGGCGAGGCATTGACGACCGACGCGATCCGCGAGGCCGTCGCGTTCCGCCAGATGCTGGCGCGCCTGCATACGGAATGCGCGGAGAACAACGACTGGTTCTTCAATGGCTGGCAGCCCGATAGCGTGGTCGATCGCAAGACGGGCCGTCGCGTGCGCTTCCACGAAGCGGACGCGACGCTGCTCGCCACCGATCCGTCGTGCTGGGTGCTGCATCCGGGCGACACGTGGCACGGCTTCGGCGATGTCGAGGACGACTACTGCATGCTCGACCCGATCAAGGTGTCGATCGTCACGCCGGGCGTCGCCTCGCACGGCGGGCTGATGCCGGTCGGCATTCCGGCGTCGGTCGTCACCGCGTATCTCGACCGGCACGGGATCGTCGTCGAGAAGACGACCGACTTCACGATCCTGTTCCTGTTCTCGCTCGGCGTGACGAAGGGCAAGTGGGGCACGCTCGTCAACACGCTGCTCGACTTCAAGCGCGACTACGATGCGAACGCGCCGCTCGAACAGGCGCTGCCCGAACTCGTCGCGCGCTATCCGGAACGCTACGGCAAGCTCGGCCTGCGCGACCTGTGCGACCTGATGTTCAGCGCGATGAGCGACCTGAAGACGACCGAGATGATGTCGCGCGGCTTCTCGACGCTGCCGAAGCCCGATTACAGCCCGGCCGAGGCGTTCGAGCATCTGGTGCACAACGACATCGAGATGCTGGAGCTATCGGAGATGGAAGGCCGCACCGTCGCGACGGGCGTCGTGCCCTATCCGCCCGGCATTCCGCTGCTGATGCCCGGCGAGAACGCGGGGCCGGCCGACGGCCCGCTGCTCGGCTACCTGAAGGCGCTCGAGCAGTACGACCTGCGCTTCCCCGGCTTCACGCACGACACGCACGGTGTCGAGGTCGAGGATGGCGTGTACCGGATTGCGTGCATCAAGCAGAAGGCACGCGATACCAACACGCGCTGAGTACGCAACGTAACGCGTAACGCGACGCCGCGCTGCCGGTCGACGGCGGGCGGCGCCACTTGCAGCCGGCGTCGGCCGCTCAGGCGGCCGGCTGCGCCTTCAGCTGGCCGACCCACTCGGCGAGCTGCGCCTCGCCCTCTTCGTCGAGCTTGCCGTGGAGTTCGCCGTACCACGACACGATCGCGTCGGCCGGCTGCGTGGCCTTCAGGATCTCCAGGCTCTTCTCCAGGAACGACGAGAAGAACGGGATGCCGCGCATGTAGAGGAAGGTCGAATCGGTGATGCGCATGTGGGCATAGACGTCGCGCATCCACGCGAGATGCGGCAGCGCCTCGTGCAGACGGCCGCTCTGCATCAGCGCGGAAATGAAGTTCACGCGCGCGGTGGCGTCGGACTGCTCGTGCGTGTCGTGATTGACCTGGGCAGCCTTCGTCAGCCACGCTTCGCCGCGCTCCACTTCGCCGCACATCACCGACGTCGTCGCGAGCTGCAGCGCGTTGTGCGCGCTCGGCTCCTGCTTGAACAGCTTGAGCCAGTACGAAAAGGCTTCCGGGTAGCGCTCCATCTCCGAGTACGCGATCGCGCACAGGCGCGCCGCATCGGCCAGCCGCTCGACGTGCGGCATGGCGCCCTCGATCGCCTTCTTGTACCGGCCCGCCTGCAACGCGGCCAGCGCGGACGCGAGTTCGGGGGCGATGTCGGGCTCGCCCGGTTCGCCCGGTTCGGTGGATTCCTGTGTCGACGGCGCGGGCGACGACGCTTCATCGCGCGGTTTCTTTCCGAACAGCTTTCCCAGCAGGCCCATGACGGTTGTCCTTGTCGTTTTCGTTGTGCCGCGTGAACGGCGCAAACCGGCCATCACGCGGCCGGCTTCTCTCAGTGCTGCGCGATCTTACGCCACGGCGGTGTCACGCGAGGGAAACGTCGACAGGCATCGGTACCGCGCTCAAGCGTCCCGCGCGTTTTCGCCGCGACTCATCCCGCGTCGATACGCGGCCGGGCTCGTCGCCGCGACGCGCCGGAAATGCCGGCGCAGCGATTCCTCGGAACCGAACCCCGCGCGCGCCGCAACCTGCGCGAGCGACAGCGCGGGATGCGCTTCGAGCATGTCCTTCGCGACGTTCACACGCTCGCGGATCAGCCACGCGAGCGGCGACATTCCCGTTGCGTCCGCGAACTGACGCTGCAGCGTGCGCGTGCTCATCG
>NZ_JAAGPG010000533.1:0-5403 GCF_017104665.1 Burkholderia sp. Se-20378
TCTTGACCAAGGTGTCCACATCCAGGAAAGCGGTTCAAAGGGGTGTGGGCAGGGGCCACCGGCGGCACAGCCGTCGGGCGGCGACGGGGCGGGCGGCGGGCGTGCAACAAAACAGGCCCCGCCAGGGGCCCGTGTCGTTTCCGTTCGACCCAACGCGCGGGGCGGGCCCGCTTCGAACGGCGGCGTGCATACCGGGTCGTACCCGGTTATCACGAAGACGCTAAAGAAAGATGACAGCGTCAGTCTACCGATGTTCCGCGAAACGTTAAAAATTTTAAAGGGGGTCAGCTCATTCGTTTCGCAGTGCGGTAAATCGGGTTAAATCAGCATTTATTACGACAAATTCCATCAGTCCGGCAATTTGTGCGCGCGGATGCGCAGCGCGGCGGACATGCGCACGGTGTCGAAGCCGGCATCGAGCATGGCTTCGGCGTCGTTCCACAGGTTGCCGCGCAGCCGGTTGGTCCAGATCATCGACGCGAACACGCCTTCGAGCAGCGACACGAGATAGACGGCGGCCAGGTGCACGTCGAGATCGGCGGCGACTTCGCCGGCCGCGATCGCGCGGCGCAGCAGCGCCTTCGTGATCCGCAGCATCTGCAACTCGAGCAGCATGCGGCGCCGCTGCAACTCGCCGTTTTCCTCGCTCTGCTCGCACTTCGTATAGAGGATCACGAGCACGCGCTGCATCGGGCCCGGCTCGCCACATTCCTGCAGATAGTGCGACGCGGCGCGCCGCAGCGTGGCGAGCGGCGGCAACCCGTCGCCCGCGTCGAAGCCTTCCGACGTGCGCGCGAACGCGCGGTCGCACATCGCGAGACACACTTCCATCTTGTTGCGGTAATGGCCGTAGACGGCGCCACGAGACATCCCGGCGGCCTCGGCGAGGTCCGCCATCGCGGTTTGCGCCACGCCTTTCTCGAGCAGCACAAGTTCGGCGGCGTCGAGGATCCGGTGCTTGATGGCGAGCGATTCTTCGCGGGTCTTGCGGGCCATGTCCTGAAATTCCTTACAGTTCGCTGTCGTTTTATTGAGACAGTGTGACGGTCAGATTGAAGTGGCGTGTATTTAATCAGTCGTGACTGATTATAATCGGCCACCCTGAGCCGCCGCATTTTATCGGTGGCGAACGATCTGAGGTCACACATGAATAACAATCGCTCCCTGTTGCGCCACCGACTGGCGCCGTTCGCGCTGGCGGCCGTGCTGGCCCTGGCCGGATGTGGAAAGGGCGACAAGGACGCCGCGCCGGAGGCCGCGAAACAGGCAACGGTCGTGACGGTGCGCCCGACGGCCGTGCCGATGACCGTCGAATTGCCGGGCCGGCTCGATGCTTACCGGCAGGCGGAAGTCCGCGCGCGGGTCGCGGGCATCGTGACCGCGCGTACCTACGAGGAAGGCCAGGAAGTGAAGCAGGGCGCGGTGCTGTTCCGCATCGACCCCGCACCGCTGAAGGCCGCGCGCGACGCCGCGCAGGGTGCGCTTGCGAAGGCGCAGGCCGCCGCACTCGCGGCGAGCGACAAGCGTCGCCGTTACGACGATCTCGTGCGCGATCGCGCGGTGAGCGAGCGCGACCATACCGAGGCCGTTGCCGACGACACGCAGGCGAAGGCCGACGTCGCGTCCGCGAAGGCGGAACTCGCACGGGCGCAGTTGCAGCTCGACTATGCGACCGTCACCGCGCCGATCGCGGGCCGCGCACGGCGCGCGCTCGTGACCGAAGGCGCGCTGGTCGGCCAGAACGAGGCGACGCCGCTCACGACCGTCGAGCAGCTCGATCCGATTTACGTGAACTTCTCGCAGCCGGCCGCCGACGTCGATGCGCTGCGCCGCGCGGTGAAGAGCGGGCGTGCGACGGGCATCGCGCAGCACGACATCGCGGTGACGTTGCTGCGCGCCGACGGCACCGCCTATCCGCTGAAGGGCAAGCTGCTGTTCAGCGATCTCGCGGTCGACCCGACCACCGACACCGTCGCGATGCGCGCACTGTTCCCGAATCCGGAGCGCGAGCTGTTGCCGGGCGCCTATGTGCGAATCGCGCTGGACACGGCGGTCGACCAGCGGGCGATCCTCGTGCCGCGCGATGCGCTGCTGCGCACGGCCGACCGCACGTCGGTGCGGGTCGTCGGCACGAACGGCAAGGTCAAGGACGTCGAGGTCGCAGCCGACCAGATGAGCGGCCATGACTGGCGCATCACGCGCGGCCTCGCGGGCGGCGAGCGCGTGATCGTCGACAACGCCGCGCAGTTCGCGCCCGATACGGCCGTCAAGCCCGTCGAGCAGGCGCCGCCGTCGAAGGCAGCGCCGGCAGCGGCCGCTTCGCAGGCGGCCGCCCGTCAAACCTGACTGGTTAACACCACACCACCATGGCACGTTTCTTCATCGATCGCCCCGTCTTCGCGTGGGTGATCGCAATCTTCATCATGCTGGGCGGCGCATTCGCGATCCGCGCGCTGCCCGTTGCGCAGTACCCGGACATCGCGCCGCCCGTCGTCAGCATCTATGCGACGTACCCGGGCGCGTCCGCGCAGGTCGTCGAGGAATCGGTGACCGCGCTGATCGAGCGCGAAATGAACGGTGCGCCGGGGCTGATGTATACGTCGGCCACCAGCAGCGCCGGGATGGCATCGCTGTACCTGACGTTCAAGCAGGGCGTGAACGCCGATCTCGCGGCCGTCGAAGTGCAGAACCGGCTGAAGACGGTCGAGGCGCGATTGCCCGAACCCGTGCGGCGCGACGGCATCCAGGTCGAGAAGGCCGCCGACAACATCCAGCTCGTGGTGTCGCTGACGTCCGACGACGGGCGGATGACCGCCGTGCAACTGGGCGAATATGCGTCGGCGAACGTCGTGCAGGCGCTACGTCGTGTCGAGGGCGTCGGCAAGGTGCAGTTCTGGGGCGCCGAATATGCGATGCGGATCTGGCCCGACCCGGTGAAGATGGCCGGGCAAGGTCTCACCGCGTCGGACATCGCGTCGGCGGTGCGCGCGCACAACGCGCGCGTGACGATCGGCGACATCGGCCGTACCGCGGTGCCGGCCAGCGCGCCGATCGCGGCGACCGTGTTCGCCGATGCACCGCTGAAGACGCCGGCCGACTTCGGCGCGATCGCGCTGCGCACGCAGGCCGACGGCTCAGCGCTGTTCCTGCGCGATGTCGCGCGCATCGAGTTCGGCGGCAACGACTACAACTACCCGTCGTACGTGAACGGCAAGGTCGCGACCGGGATGGGCATCAAGCTCGCGCCGGGCTCGAACGCGGTATCGACCGAGAAGCGCGTGCGCGCGACGATGGACGAGCTGTCCGCGTATTTCCCGCCGGGCGTGAAGTACCAGATCCCGTTCGAGACGTCGTCGTTCGTGCGCGTGTCGATGAACAAGGTCGTCACGACGCTGATCGAGGCCGGCGTGCTCGTGTTCCTCGTGATGTTCCTGTTCATGCAGAACCTGCGCGCGACGCTGATCCCGACGCTCGTCGTGCCGGTCGCGCTCGCGGGCACGTTCGGCGTGATGTATGCGGCAGGCTTCTCGATCAACGTGCTGACGATGTTCGGGATGGTGCTCGCGATCGGCATTCTCGTCGACGATGCGATCGTCGTGGTCGAGAACGTCGAGCGGCTGATGGTCGAGGAGGGGCTGGGGCCTTACGACGCGACCGTCAAGGCGATGAAGCAGATCAGCGGCGCGATCATAGGGATCACCGTGGTGCTGACGTCGGTGTTCCTGCCGATGGCGTTCTTCGGCGGCGCGGTGGGCAACATCTACCGGCAGTTCGCGCTGTCGCTCGCGGTGTCGATCGGCTTCTCGGCCTTCCTCGCGCTGTCGCTGACGCCCGCACTGTGCGCGACGCTGCTCAAGCCCGTGTCCGGCGACCATCACGAGAAGCGCGGCTTCTTCGGCTGGTTCAACCGCTTCGTCGCGCGCTCGACTGAGCGCTATGCGACGCGCGTCGGCAAGATGCTGAAGAAGCCGGTGCGCTGGCTCGTCGTATACGGTGCGCTGACCGGTGCTGCGGGGTTGATGCTCACGCAACTGCCGACCGCGTTCCTGCCGGACGAGGACCAGGGCAACTTCATGGTGATGGTGATCCGGCCGCAGGGCACGCCGCTCGCGGAAACGATGCAGAGCGTGCGGGAAGTCGAGTCGACCATCCGTCGCGACGAGCCGACCGCGTTCACGTATGCGCTCGGCGGCTTCAACCTGTACGGCGAAGGGCCGAACGGCGGGATGATCTTCGTCACGCTGAAGAACTGGAAGGAGCGCAAGAGCGAAGACGCGCACGTGCAGGCGATCGTCGCGCGTATCAACGAGCGCTTCGCGAGCACGCCGAACACGACGGTGTTCGCGATGAACTCGCCGGCGCTGCCCGATCTCGGCTCGACGAGCGGCTTCGACTTCCGGCTGCAGAACCGCGGCGGGCTCGACTACGCGACGTTCAGCGCCGCGCGCGAGAAGTTGCTGGAGACGGGCCGCAAGGATCCGGCGCTGACCGACCTGATGTTCGCCGGCACGCAGGACGCGCCGCAACTGAAGCTCGACATCGATCGCGCGAAGGCGTCCGCGCTCGGCGTGTCGATGGACGAGATCAACACGACGCTCGCGGTGATGTTCGGCTCCGACTATATCGGCGACTTCATGCACGGCACGCAGGTGCGGCGCGTGATCGTGCAGGCCGACGGGCTGCACCGGCTCGATCCGGACGACGTGAAGAAGCTGCGCGTGCGCAACACGCGCGGCGAGATGGTGCCGCTCGCGGCGTTCACCACGCTGCACTGGACGCTCGGGCCGCCGCAGCTCACGCGCTACAACGGCTTTCCGTCGTTCACGATCAACGGCTCGGCCGCGGAAGGCCACAGCAGCGGCGAGGCAATGACCGCGATCGAGCGGCTCGCCGGGAAACTGCCGGCCGGCACGGGCTTCTCGTGGTCGGGGCAGTCGTTCGAGGAGCGGCTGTCGGGTGCGCAGGCGCCGATGCTGTTCGCGCTGTCGGTGCTCGTCGTGTTCCTCGCGCTCGCGGCGCTCTACGAGAGCTGGTCGATTCCGTTCGCGGTGATGCTGGTCGTGCCGCTCGGCGTGATCGGCGCAGTGCTCGGCGTCACGCTGCGGATGATGCCGAACGACATCTACTTCAAGGTGGGGCTGATCGCGACGATCGGGTTGTCCGCGAAGAACGCGATCCTGATCGTCGAAGTCGCGAAGGACCTGGTCGCGCAGCGCATGTCGCCCGTCGACGCGGCGCTCGAGGCCGCGCGCCTGCGGCTGCGGCCGATCGTGATGACGTCGCTCGCGTTCGGCGTCGGCGTGCTGCCGCTCGCGTTCGCGTCGGGCGCCGCGTCCGGCGCGCAGATGGCGATCGGCACCGGCGTGCTCGGCGGCGTGATCACGGCGACCGTGCTCGCGGTGT
>NZ_JAAGPG010000534.1:0-237 GCF_017104665.1 Burkholderia sp. Se-20378
TGCTGGTCGGAGCCCCTGTACCTAGCGCTGGGTGCCACTGGTCGGGTACGGTCCGCAGCGACGCGCACGGGGGCAGCACAGAGGTGACGGGTGGCCCGGGCTGGCGTGTGCGCCATGGTGGAACGTGCGAGCGAGTGGGGCAGACTCGGGTATGGGCTGGACGGGGTGGCACCGCGGCGGCCCGTTGACTGCTGGGAGAGGGCATTCAGGGAGATGGTGGTGCGCGCTTTTTTTTTT
>NZ_JAAGPG010000535.1:0-5278 GCF_017104665.1 Burkholderia sp. Se-20378
TGATCGGCGCCGACGCGGCGCTGTGGGGCGCGCTCTTCGCGCTGGAGCGGCAGGTGTCGCCGCTCACCGCCTACCGTCGGCATTACGACGCGTACGTCGCGCTGTGGCGCGACGCGCTCGCGCACGCGGCCGATCCGCCGCCGGCCGCACGGCTCGACGGGCTTGCGCGGATGGCGCACACGATCTGCTACGGCGGGCTTTCGCAGGCGTTGCTGACGCTCGGGCCCGCGTTCGACATCGCCGCGCTGCGCGGCGAACTGCGGGCCGTGCTGCTGGCCTACCTGGCGGCGGCCGGCCAGTAACTTCCCCTAGGGGAAATGCCTGATTCGCATGTCGCGCTGACAGGCTAGCTTTGCCGCTGCGTACCCCTCCCGGCAAGCCATGAGAAAAATGCATGGCCGCCATGACGAACTTTCGATTGTCCACCGATATTGGCTCGGGCTAAATCGTGCGACAGATGCTGGCCGTGCGTGTCGCGCACGGCCGCCCGAAGGACATCAGAAGGAGGAGTCATGCGAAGCGCGACCGCGCCCCGTTCGAAACTGCCCGACGTCGGGACGACGATCTTCACGGTGATCGGCCAACTGGCTGCTCAGCACGATGCGTTGAACCTGTCGCAGGGCGCGCCGAATTTCGCGCCCGATCCGTCGCTCGTCGAAGGCGTCGCGCGCGCGATGCGCGACGGGCACAACCAGTACGCGCCGATGGCCGGCGTCATGGCGCTGCGCGAGCGGCTCGCCGAAAAGACCGAGGCGCTGTACGGCGCGCGCTACGACCCGGCCACCGAGATCACGGTGATCGCCAGCGCGAGCGAAGGGCTCTACGCGGCGATCAGCGCGCTCGTGCACCCGGGCGACGAGGTGATCTACTTCGAGCCGTCGTTCGACAGCTATGCGCCGATCGTGCGGCTGCAGGGCGCGACGCCGGTGGCGATCAAGCTGTCGCCCGAGCATTTCCGCGTGAACTGGGACGAAGTCGCCGCGGCGATCAACCCGCGCACGCGGATGATCATCGTCAACACGCCGCACAACCCGACCGCGACCGTGTTTTCCGCCGACGATCTCGAACGGCTCGCGCAGCTCACGCGCGATACCGGCATCGTGATCCTGTCCGACGAGGTTTATGAGCACGTCGTGTTCGACGGCGCGCAGCACCAGAGCATGGCGCGCCATCGCGAGCTGGCCGAGCGCAGCGTGATCGTGTCGTCGTTCGGCAAGTCGTTCCACGTGACGGGCTGGCGGGTCGGCCATTGCGTCGCGCCGGCCGAGCTGATGGACGAGATCCGCAAGGTGCACCAGTTCATGGTGTTCGCGGCCGACACGCCGATGCAGGTCGCATTCGCGGAGATCCTCGCGCGGCCGGACAGCTATCTCGGCCTGTCGGCGTTCTACCAGGCCAAGCGTGACCTGCTCGCGCGCGAGCTGGCCGATTCCCGTTTCGAGCTGCTGCCGAGCGAAGGCTCGTTCTTCATGCTTGCGCGCTTCCGGCACTTCTCGGACGAAAGCGACAGCGATTTCGTGCTGCGCCTGATCCGCGACGCGCGCGTCGCGACGATTCCGCTATCGGCGTTCTACACCGACGGCACCGACGCCGGCGTGATCCGGCTCAGTTTTTCGAAGGACGACGCGACGCTGGTCGAGGGCGCGCGGCGGCTGCGTTCGCTGTAAAGCCCGTACGTCAACCGGCGACGGGAGCGTCGCACCGACCAGACACAGGAGATCACGATGAAACACACGGCCACCCTGAAACTCGCGTTCGCACTCGCATGCGCAATCGGCTCGGGCGCGGCGCTCGCCGATGCGCAGACGCTGCGCTTCGGCCTCGAAGCGCAATACCCGCCGTTCGAATCGAAAGCGCCGAACGGCGACCTGCAAGGCTTCGACGTCGACGTCGGCAATGCCGTCTGCCAGACGGCGAAGCTGTCGTGCAAATGGGTCGAGACGTCGTTCGACGGCCTGATTCCCGCGCTGCAGGGCCGCAAGTTCGATGCGATCAATTCGGCGATGAACGCGACCGAGCAGCGGCGCCAGGCGATCGACTTCACGACGATCATCTATCGCGTGCCGACCCAGTTGATCGCGCGCACCGGCAGCGGCCTGCTGCCGACGCCGGAATCGCTGAAGGGCAAGCGTGTCGGCGTGCTGCAGGCGTCGATCCAGGAAACCTTCGCGAAGGCGCACTGGGAGCCGGCCGGCGTCGCGGTCGTCGCGTACCAGGACCAGAACCAGGCGTACGCGGACCTCGTGTCCGGCCGACTCGACGCGACGCTCGTGCTCGCACCGTCCGGCCAGCGCGGCTTCCTGTCGCGTCCGGACGGCAAGGGCTTCTCGTTCGTCGGTCAGCCCGTGCGCGACGACAAGATCCTCGGCAGCGGCATCGCATTCGGACTGCGCAAAGGCGACAGCGCGCTGAAGGCGAAACTCGATGCGGCGATCGACAAGCTGAAGGCGGACGGCACGGTGAAGTCGCTCGGCCTGAAGTATTTCGGCGATATCGACATCTCGACGAAGTAAGCGGAGCCGCACGCGATGCAGAACCGGAACACGGCCGCTGCGGGTGGCGAACAACGCGGCGCGCCGCTGTCGGGTGATTTGCTCGAAGCCGAACTCGTCGCTGAACTGGGCGATGCGCTCGTCACGCACTCGGCCGACATCGATCCGCGTTACTTCACCGCGTACAACGAGCCGGCCGGCGTGCGGCCGCGCGCGCTGGTGCGCCCGCGCAGCGTCGACGACGTGTCGCGCACGCTCGAGCTGTGCACGCGGCTCGGCCAGCCGGTCGTGCCGCAGGGGGGCCTGACGGGGCTCGCGCGCGGCGCGGTCGCGCTTGGCGACGAGGTGGTGCTGTCGATGGAGCGCTTCGCGGGCATCGAGGCGCTCGACGTGGCGGCCGGCACGATGACCGTGCGCGCCGGGACGCCGCTGCAGACGGTGCAGGAAGCTGCGGAAGCGGCGGGTTTCACGTTCGGCGTCGATCTTGGCGCACGCGGCTCGTGTCAGATCGGCGGCATGCTCGCGACCAACGCGGGCGGCACGCGCGCGATCCGCTACGGGATGATGCGCGAGCAGGTGCTCGGGCTCGAAGCCGTGCTCGCGGACGGCACGGTCGTGTCGTCGATGAACCGGATGCTGAAGAACAACGCGGGCTACGACCTGAAGCAGTTGTTCATCGGCAGCGAGGGGACGCTCGGCGTCGTCACGCGGGCGGTGCTGCGGCTGCATCCGTTGCTCGCTGCACCGGCCACGGCGCTTTGCCGCGTGCGCGACTACGACGCGGTGGTTGCGCTGTGGAACCGCGTGCGCACGCTGCCGGAGGTCGTCAGCTTCGAGGCGATGTGGCCGGCGTTCTACGACTACGTCGCGCGTCACACGCCGGGCGTTTCTGCGCCATTTGTCGGCGACGATGGTTTCGCGATCCTGATCGAATGCGCGACGAGCGCACCGGGCGGCGACGCGCACCAGGCGCTGGAAACCGGTCTCGCGGCGGGGTTCGACGCAGGGCTCGTGGAGGATGCGGTGCTCGCGACGTCGGAGCGACAGGCGCGCGACTTGTGGACACTGCGCGAAGGCCTCGCGATCGACGCGTTGCCGCATCTCGTCAACTTCGACGTGAGCCTGCCGACGGGCGAGCTCGGCGCGTTCGCCGAGCGCTGCGAGGCGGCGTTGCGCTCACGCTGGCCGGATGTCACGTGCCTGTTCTTCGGCCATGTCGGCGACGGCAACGTGCATATCGGCGTGTCGCTGGCCGGGATGACCGATGCGGATCTCGATGCGCTCGATCACTGCGTGTATGCGGTGGTGCGTGACATGGGCGGCTCGGTGTCGGCCGAGCACGGGATCGGCGTGCTCAAGCGTCCCTATCTCGCGCATACGCGCAGCGACGCGGAAATCGGATTGATGCGACGCCTGAAGGCCGCGCTGGATCCGCTCGGCATCCTGAATCCCGGCAAGGTGCTTTGATCGGGGCGATGCCTCTTGCCGTCGGGCGTTGGCCTGCGTGATGCGTCAGCCGTCCACCCAGCGCAGCGCGCCGATCTTCAGGTGTTCGACGACGCTGCGCGCCCATTCGAGTTCGGCATTGAGCAGGACGAGCGCATGCTCGTTCTGCAGCAGGAACAGGCGCGGTACCTGGTCGGCCTGCGCGGTGGCGCGCAGCGTTTCAAGGCGCTCGCGCTCGGCATCGAGCCGGGCGATCCGAAGCTCGAGCTGGTGGCGCGCATCTTCGGCATCGAGCAGCGGCAGGAACGCGAGACCGGCGCCGAACGCCGGAAATTCCCGCGCGGGCTCCGCGAGCAGCGCATGCAGCCACGCCTGCCCGGCCGTGTGCCCGGCCTCCGTCAGCGCATACAGCGTGCGCTCCGGAAACGCGCCGTCGCGCTCGGTGTCGTGCACGGCGATCATTCCGTCGCGCAGCAGCCGGTCGATCGTCTGGTAGAGGCTCGTGCGCTGGCGCACGTTGACGACTTCGTCGTACCCGCGAGCCTTCAGTTGCTGCAGCATCCCGTACGGATGCATCGGCGTTTCGGTCAGCGTCGCGAGGACGGCCAGCGCGAGCGGGGACGGGCGACTGGTAGACATGAGTAGTTATTTGATATCTAGTAAGAATATAACTATTCTCAACCAGACTATCATATTTCACAAGGGTTTCAGCCGAGGTGCGAGCGCTTCGCGGCCGGGGCGACGGTTTCCATCGTCGCGAGACCGTGCACGATGCCGCAATCCTCGACCGAATGCTCGCCGACGCACTGGCGGCGCAATTCGGTGAGCTGGTCGCGCAGATGCGTGAGTTCCGCGAGGCGCGCATCGACGTGCCCGATGTGTTCGTCGAGCAGCGAATTGATCGAATCGCAGGGATCGGCAGGCGTGTCGGTGAGCTGCAGCAGCGCGCGGATTTCGTCGTGCGCCATGTCGAGCGCGCGGCAGTTGCGGATGAAGCGCAGCCGTTCGACGTGCACGTCGGTGTAGTTGCGGTAGTTCGAGTCGGTGCGCTCCGCATCCGGCATCAGACCCTCTTTCTCGTAGAAACGGATCGTCTCGGGTGTGCAGCGGGCCGCTTTGGCCAGTTCGCCGATCTTCATGCCTTTCTCCCGTGTAAGGGTTGACCTTGTAGTGGCTTCAGGGTGTTAACTCTACACCGTTAGCCATTGAGGAGGTTGTCATGACCGACGCCCAGCGTACCCACGACCCACGACACCGTCATGCCGGCGGCGCCGCTCCGCGCTGCGCCGACGCGCACGATACGGATACGGCCACCGTCGCCGACGCGGCGCCGAAGGCAC
>NZ_JAAGPG010000536.1:0-5617 GCF_017104665.1 Burkholderia sp. Se-20378
TAATGCGACGACGCTCGTGCCGAACGCGGCGGGCGCGCCGACACCGTACAGCAGCCCGCCGAACGCGGGCCCGAGGATCTGCGCAGCCTGATTCGCGGACGTCGACAGCGCGGTCGCGCGCGGCAGGTCGGTGCGCGGCACCACGGCCGGCAACATCGACGACCCCGACGGCGACTCGAACGCACGGGCCGTGCCGACGATCGCCGCGAGCGCATACACGGCCGGCGCGGCCAGCCAGCCTTGCGCGGCGCCGAGCAGGAACACGCCCGCGGCCAGCGCCTCGACGCCCTGGCAGATCGTCGCGATGCGCCGGCGATCGTAGCGGTCGGCCACCTGCCCGACGACGAGCGTCAGCGCGAACATCGGCACGAACTGCGCGAGGCCGACGAGACCGAGCGCGAACGCGCTGTGCGTGAGCGCGTACACGTACCAGCCGATGGCGACCGACAGGATCTGGAAAGCCAGCGAAGACATCACGCGCGTGCCCCAGAAACGCTGGAACGGGACGTGGCGGAACAGGTTGGCGGGTAACGGGGATAAAGGACTGGGGTCGGGCACGGAGTCGGTCATCGAAGTCTCGGCGGTCGGCGCTGCGCGCCGGTACCGGTCGGGAAACGACTGCACACGCCGGTGCGTGCGCGCGACAACGGTGCAGACGCGGCCAAAGCGCGATGATATCGCCAACCGCGGAAAACGGGCCGTGGCCACGAGTGCCGACGATTCCGGCGGCCGCGTTGACCGCGGCCGCCGGTGGATCGCTCGAGCCCCCCTGTCCTCCGATGCACACGGCCCGCGCGCTTCACTGCGGCGAGGCGCCGGTTTCGCTTGAGCCCATCGCCATGCCGAACAGACGTTGACCGTCCGGCGTGTCCTCGACTCTCCAGCCTTCGGCGCTCAACGCGTCCCGGATCCGGTCGGCTTGCGCCCAGTCCTTGTCCGCCCTCGCACGCGCTCGCTCACCGAGCAACACACGGACGTGTTCCGGAACATCGAACGCAACCGGCCTCCATTCGCGCAAACCGAGTCCCAGCACCGTATCGAAGCTGTCCACGGTCGCTTTCTGCGTGGCGGGCGGCAGGTTGCTCCTGACCAGATCCCACAGCACCGCGAGCGCCCTCGGCAGATTCAGGTCCTCGTTCACTTCGGCATCGAATCGCGCGGCGAAATCCGCATCGACGCGCCCGCCGTCCGGCCAGCCGGCATAGAGGTGCCGAAGCCGATTCAGCGCGGTTTGCGCCGCATCGAGCGACTCCCACGTGAAATGCAGCTTGCTGCGGTAATGGGCCGTCAGGCACAGGTAGCGGTACGCGAGCGGATCGACACCGCGGCGCTGCAAGGTCTGCAGACGGACGAAGTCGCCGCTCGACTTCGACATCTTCGTATGGACGTCGAGCGTCAGGAAGTGTCCGTGCATCCAGTAATTCGCGAGCTGCGTGCCGTGGGCCGCCCGCGTCTGCGCGATCTCGTTGCTGTGATGCACGGCGACATGATCCTCGCCGCCGCAATGGATATCGAACAGCGTCCCGAGATACTTCGCCGACATCGCCGAGCATTCGATGTGCCAGCCCGGAAAGCCGCGACCCCACGGGCTGTCCCATTCCATTTGCCGCTGGACGTCGGCCGGGCTGAACTTCCACAACGCAAAATCCGTGATGCTCCGCTTCCCGCCCAGTGCCACCCGCTTGCCCGCCTGCAACCCCGCGCGGTCGAGCCGTGCGAGATAACCGTAGTCGTCCTGCCGACTGGTGTCGAAGTACAGGCCGTCGTCCGTCCGGTAGACGTAACCGGCCCGGTCGAGCGTATCGATGAACGCGATCTGTTCGGCGATGTGATCGGTGGCACGGCACCAGATCGTCGGCTCGAGCAGGTTGAGTGCGTGCCAGTCCCTGACGAACGCCTCGGTGTAGCGCCGGGCGATGGCCCACGCCGATTCGCCGGTCCGACGGCTCCCCTTCTCCATCTTGTCTTCGCCTTCGTCCGCATCCGAAGTCAGGTGGCCGACGTCGGTGATATTGACGACATGCCGGACCTCGTAGCCGTTGCGCTCCAGTACGCGGCGCAGGAGATCCTCGAACACATAGGTTCTCAGGTTGCCGATGTGGGCATCGTCGTAGACCGTGGGGCCGCAGCAATACATGCCGACCTGCCCGGCCCGGATCGGCGTGAAGGGGCGCACGGTACGCGACCAGGTGTCATACAGCGCAAGCGGCATCGAGTTTCTCCGTCCCGAAAGTGTCGGCCCAAAAACAAAAAGGCCGCCTGTTTTGCATCACAGGCGGCCGGAAGGCGATTGCTTGAATGTTTAGCGAGTTCGCTAGACGCAACTTCCCCCAGGCATGTTCTGACAACATGCGCGGATCAGCGAGGAGGGGGACGTGGCGCGATTCAGCATGCGGACGATCCTAGCGCCTATAGACGGCAATGGTCAATACCGTCGAGCCACCCTTCCCGGTGACGATCCCGGGTTGGCGGCCGGACGGCCGGCACCGGCCGGACCCATTTCATGCCCGCTGACACCCGTCAAAAAAAAAGCGCGAACCTCGGTTCGCGCCAAAGAGAGACCGCTCGCTGAAGACGTCGCTGCCCCACACCACCCCGCTTAGAACGAATGCCGCATCCCGATCCGCACGTCGGCCTGCGTCTGCGTCGTCGACGGCGTGAAGCTGTAGCCGATCACCGCATCGACGCCTTGCGACGCACGCAGGTAATCGCCGGAGAGGTACACGTCCGTGCGCTTCGACAGCATGTAATGCAGGCCCGCCGTACCCTGGTTCCAGTGATGGCCTTCGAAGCGCGTGTGCTGGTAGCCGGCAATGAGGCTCAACGCCGGCGTGAACTGGTACGAGCCGCCGCCTTCGTAGACCTGCATGTGCGACGACTGGCCGAAGCCCTTGATCGTCGTGTACGAGAAGTTGCCGTCGAGCGTCAGCTTGCCGATCGTGTAGCTCGTGCCGATGCCGAACGTACCCTGGCTGTCGACATCCATCGGCGTGTTCGCGAACAGGTCGGTGCGCGCGCCGGTCGCCGGATCGACGGTGACGGTCTGCTGGCCGAGGAACGTGTGCGTGCCGATCATCGCGTACGGGTCGAACGCATAGATGCCGTTCGGGTTGTTCAGGCGCGTGTACGCGGCGCCGATCGAGAAGTCGCCCTTCGTGAAGCTCGCGCCCGCACTCCATGCGCTGTTGCGGTGGAAGTTGCCCGCGACGTTGCCGAACGAGTACATCGCGCCGAACTTGAAGCCGCTCAGGTCGTTCGACAGGAACTTCACCGAGTTCGGCAGGCGGTCGCCGTTGAAGCGATCGAAGTCGCCCTGGTGGATCGCATAGCCGCTGCCCCACGCGGAGATGTTGTAGATCGACACGAGTTCGTTCGTGATGTCGAGCTGGTTGCCGAACGACAGCGTGCCCCAGTCGTTCTGCAGGCCGACATACGCCTGGCGGCCGAACTCCGAGCCGCCGAAGCCGAGCTGCCCGGTGCCGAGGCGGAAGCCGCTCTCGAGGGTGAATACGGCCTTCAGCCCGCCACCGAGATCTTCCGTGCCCTTGAGGCCGAAACGGTTCCCGTACGCGACGCCGTCGTCGAACTTGACCACGTGCGAGCCGCCCGTGTTGTTCACGTACGTGATGCCCGCGTCGAGAATCCCGTACAGCGTCACACTGCTCTGCGCATGCCCGATGGCGGGTACACAGGCCGCGCATGCAAGCGCGGCGGCTACGGCAACTTTCGTATGCTTCATTATCGACCACCCTCCCTGAACCGTTCGATGGAAAGAACCTCGTCCCGGCGCGTGCAACGATGCGCCGGTGGATTCGAATTCAGTACGCCCGCTGGCTTCGGCATTTCGTTTTCCGCAATAACGCAGCCATTGGCGCAAAATACAAACCCATATTTCGGGTCACCCGTCTGAAGGCGACACCAAATGGTCACGATGCGACCGGTCGGGAAAACACGTAGACGGCGGCACGGTCAAAACCGGCCGCCGCGAGGGAGGGAATCAGTGACTGTCGAGGGCCGCGCGCACGGCCGGCAGGCCCGGTGCGCCGGCCGCCGTCGTCACGCCGTCCAGCCAGCCGGCGACCAGCGCCGGGTCGGCCTTCAGTGCATGCTGCGCCGCCAGCGCGGGCGACGTCTTGTGGTCGAGCATGTCGGCGATCATGCGGTTCTCGACGTCGACGGAGAACGTCATCTGCCGGAACAGCCGCGCGAGGTTCGCACACTGGCCGGCAAACCCGGCGCGCGTGACCGTGTTGACCGTCGCGCCGCCGTAGTTCGGGCCGAAATACGCATCGCCGCCCGACAGGTAGGTCAGGTGGAACTTCGTGTTCATCAGATGCGGCTCCCACGCGAGAAACACGATCCAGCGCTTGTCGCGCACCGCGCGCTCGACCTGCGTGAGCATGCCCGTCTCGCTCGATTCGACCAGCGACCAGTTCGCCGGGCCGAGCGCATGGTCGGACAGCAGCCGCTTGATGTTCTGGTTCGCGGGCGCGCCGGGCTCGATCCCGTAGATCTTGCCGCCGAAGCGATCCGCGTAGCGCGCGAGATCGGCAAACGTATGCACGCCGGCGGCCGCCACATAGTCGGGCACCGCGAGCGTGAACTTCGCGCCGCTCAGGTTCGCGTGCAGCACGTCGATCGATTTCTCGTCGACGAACGGCTTCACGAGCGGCGCCTGGGCGGGCATCCAGTTGCCGAGGAACACGTCGACCTGCCCTTTCTTGAGCCCCTGGTACGTAATCGGCACCGACAGGTTCGCCACGTCCTGCCGGTAGCCGAGCGCCTTCAGCACGACGCCCGCCATCGCGTTCGTCGCATCGATGTCGGTCCAGCCGGGCGCCGCCATCTTCACGTCGCCGCACGTCTGCGGGTCGGCCGCGTGCGCGGCCTGCGTCGTCATCAGGCACGCGGCCGCGGCAAGCGCCGCGCCGATCCGGATTGCTGCATTGCATTGCCGTTTCATCGTCCGCTTCCTCCGTCGTTCTTCAGTAATCGCGATACGGGACGCTCAGCGCCCGATGCGCGGAAAACGCGCCATCGCCTCGAGCGTGTCGAGTTCGATGTGATTGCGCATGTAGCGCTGGCTCGCGTCGGTGAACGGCTGCCAGTCCCACGCCTGGATGCGACCCTGCGTCGTCGCCGCGTAATGGAAGCGCCGGCGCCGCTGGCTCGCGCGCACCTGCCGGTCCAGCTCGGGCAGGTTCCAGCGCTGCGCGGCTTGCGCGCGGAATGCGGCGAGCACGTCGGCCGCTTCCGGCGTATCGGCGAGGTTCGTCAGCTCGCGCGGGTCGTCGGAGAGGTTGTAGAGCTGGTCGGGATCGAGCGGGCAATGCACGTACTTCCAGTCGCCGCGACGAATCATCACGACCGGCGCGACCGCGCCTTCCGCCAGGTATTCGCCGAGCGCGACGTCGTGCGACGGCGTGCCGTGCAGGTGCGGCACGAGGCTCGCGCCATCGACCGGGTCAGGCCAGCCGCCGGCCGGCGCGGCGCCGGCGAGGTCGACGATCGGAAGAGCGTCGGGTAGGGCAAGAGTGGGCGCCAGCGTGGAGCTCGCGGTGGGAGCCGTATCCTTAAAAAAAAAAAAAGCAACCCACAAGCAACGCAGCACTGAACA
>NZ_JAAGPG010000537.1:0-5417 GCF_017104665.1 Burkholderia sp. Se-20378
GTCGCCGCCTACTGGTCGGCGTGCGCGCTGCGGCTGCGCCGGCCGCCGCTGCTGTTCCCGCGTCACTGACGCGCCGTAACGGTGCGCAGCGACGCACCGTCGCGCACCACGACGCACCACGCCGCACCAATCGGCTCGTCACACGCACCAGTTCCGCACGTGCCGCACCACACGCGTGCAACCGGCATCACGTCGCCCCCGCACCGGCCGCGCCCCCTTCCCGTGCACGATTCACCGGATTGCCGCACCACACGGTGTTGAAGCACCAACTCCACGCAGTCGTTCACCAAGTTGGCTCGATACTTGCGTTCCTTGCCCGTTTTTTGCGCAAGGAAGCCACGGCATGGATGGTCTGAAATCCGGCGTCGACACACTGTTCCTGTTGATCGGCGCCGTCATGGTGCTCGCGATGCACGCGGGCTTTGCATTTCTCGAACTCGGCACGGTCCGCAAGAAGAACCAGGTCAACGCGCTCGTGAAGATCCTGGTCGACTTCTCGGTGTCGACCCTCGCGTACTTCTTCATCGGCTACACGATCGCGTACGGCGTGGAGTTCTTCGACGACATCGGCACGCTGTCGCAGCACAACGGCTACGCGCTCGTGCGCTTCTTCTTCCTGCTGACCTTCGCGGCGGCGATCCCTGCAATCGTGTCCGGCGGCATCGCCGAGCGCGCGAAGTTCAATCCTCAGCTCGTCGCGACGCTGATCATCGTCGGCTTCATCTATCCGTTCTTCGAAGGGATCGCCTGGAACAACCGCTTCGGCGTGCAGGCCTGGCTCACGCACGCGTTCGGTGCGCCGTTCCATGATTTCGCGGGCTCCGTCGTCGTGCATGCGTTCGGCGGCTGGGTCGCGCTGCCGGCCGTGCTGCTGCTCGGCGCGCGCCACGGCCGCTATGCGAAGGATGGCCGGATCGCCGCGCACCCGCCGTCGAACATCCCGTTCCTCGCGCTCGGCGCGTGGGTGCTCGCGGTCGGCTGGTTCGGCTTCAACGTGATGAGCGCGCAGACGCTCGACAAGATCAGCGGCCTCGTCGCCGTGAACTCGCTGATGGCGATGGTCGGCGGCACGCTCGCCGCGTGGATGGCCGGCCGCAACGACCCGGGCTTCACGTACAACGGGCCGCTCGCGGGCCTCGTCGCGGTGTGCGCGGGCTCCGACGTGATGCACCCGATCGGCGCACTCGTCACGGGCGCCGCGGCCGGCGCGCTGTTCGTCGCGATGTTCACCTGCGTGCAGAACAAGTGGCGCATCGACGACGTGCTCGGCGTGTGGCCGCTGCATGGCATGTGCGGCGCGCTCGGCGGCCTCGCGGCCGGCGTGTTCGGCCTGCCGGCTCTGGGTGGTCTCGGCGGCGTGTCGTTCATGTCGCAGCTCGTCGGCACGCTCGGTGGCATTGCAATCGCAACCGCGGGCGGCACGCTCGTCTACGGCGCACTGAAAGCGACCGTCGGGCTGCGCCTCGACCGCGAAGCCGAGTTCGACGGCGCGGACCTGTCGATCCACCGCATCTCGGCGACGCCCGAACGCGATTGAGCGCCTGACGAACGCCCGACGAACCATTACGTTTTCAATTCAAAAAACTTTCATCTAGCGTCCTTACACTTCCGTCCAGTTTTCAATTTGCCTTCGCCGAGCTTGCCGACCGCCTGCTTCGCGAAGGCCATTCTTCCAACAACTGAAACTGGACACCACATGCCCGCGTTGCCCAATACTTCCCGTCGTCAGGCCCTGAAGATCCTCGCCGGCGCGCCGATGCTCCCGCTTTCCGGCCTCGCGCTGCCGGCCCTGCTGACGGGTTGCGGCGGCGACGACAATCCGGCGTCGACGCCGGCCCCGGTCGCCGCTGCGTACACGTCGGCGACGTTCTCGGCGATGGCCGCGCCCACGCTCGACAACGCGGCCGCGATGGCCACGACGACGGTCGGCTCGACGCTGTCGGTGTCGTTCTCGGACGGCTCGGCGCGCAACTTCAAGCTGGCGTACCGGCCGTTCTTCGTGACGGGCGACCTGGTGCCGGACGGCAAGGGCGGCACGACGCTCGCGGGCGGCTACTACGACATCAACAACCAGCCGATCATCGATCGCTCGGTAGCCGGCAAGGAGCGCCAGTTCTATTCCGACTGCCCGGACGGCAGCTCGCTGCTGACGCTGAAGAACGCGAACGTGTCCGGCGTGAAGGGCAACACGGTGTTCGCCGTCGTGCAGTTCGAATACACGACGCGCGACCAGGCCAGCGCATCGCAGTACGGCCAGCTGCCGTCGCCGATCGCGGTGCTGACGCTCGACCAGGATCCGGCCAACGGCGCGCTGAAGGTCGTCAAGTACCACAACGTCGACACGTCGAAGGCGCACGGCCTGTGGATCACGTGCGGCGCGAGCCTGTCGCCGTGGGGCACGCACCTGTCGAGCGAGGAGTACGAGCCGGACGCGACGAAGGTCGCGACCGACGCGCAGTTCAAGGCGTTCAGCAAGAACACGTTCGGCGACGAGACGAAGGCGAACCCCTACCACTACGGCCACCTGCCCGAGATCACCGTGAATCCGGACGGCACCGGCACCGTGAAGAAGCACTACGGCCTCGGCCGCATCTCGCACGAGCTGATCCAGGTGATGCCGGACCAGCGCACCGTGATGATGGGTGACGACGCCACCAACGGCGGCCTGTTCATGTTCGTCGCCGACAAGGCGGCCGACCTGTCGGCCGGCACGCTGTACGTCGCGAAGTGGACGCAGACGTCGTCCGCCGGTGCGGGCACCGCGACGCTCACGTGGATCAAGATCGGCCACGCCACGAGCAGCGAGATCGAAGCGCTCGCGAACACGCTGAAGGCGTCGGACATCATGGACCTGACGACCACCGACCCGAACGATGCGAGCTACACGAAGATCCACTTCGGCGGCAAGTTCAACTGGATGCGCGTGAAGCCGGGGATGGAAAAGGCGGCCGCGTTCCTCGAGACGCACCGCTACGCGGCGCTGCTCGGCGGCAGCATGGGCTTCACGAAGCTCGAAGGCACGACCGTGAACGCAAAGGACAAGATCGTCTACACGGCGATGTCGCGGATCGAGACGTCGATGGTCAAGGGCAATGCGGTGTCGCGCGACGTCGCGGTCGACAAGAAGATCGCCGCGGGCGCCGTCTATGCACTGAACCTGAAGGGCAGCCAGCGCGACACGACGGGCAGCGCGATCGACAGCGAATGGGTGCCGGTCGACATGGGTGCGCCGGCCGCGCTGGTCGGCGAGGATCTCGCCGCCGCCGACGGGCTCGGCAACCTCGCGAATCCGGACAAGATCGCGAACCCGGACAACCTGAAGTTCTCCGAAAAGCTGCGCACGCTCTTCATCGGCGAAGACTCAGGCATGCACGTGAACAACTTCCTGTGGGCCTACAACGTCGACACGAAGTCGCTGGTGCGCGTGCTGTCGTGCCCGGCCGGCGCCGAATCGACAGGCCTGCACGCCGTCGACGAGATCAACGGCTGGACCTACATCATGAGCAACTTCCAGCACGCGGGCGACTGGGAATCGCCCCTGCACGACAAGGTCAAGCCGACGCTCGATCCGCTCGTGCGCGCGAACTTCAAGGACCGCTTCGGCGCCAGCGTCGGCTACCTGACGGCCGAGCAGACCAGCATCAAGCTCGCGAAGGCCTGACCGGCCCACGCGAGGCGGGCCTGCGTCCCGGCCAGGCCCGCCCTTTCTTCATCACCGTTCATTCGTCGGCGCTCCACGCCGTTTGATGCGCGATGCCCCGTGCGGGCATCGCGCTTTTTTTTGCGCCTGCGCATCACGCAAAGCGCGTGCGCAAACAGACACCGCCTGCGTTCAAACAGAGGGTTTCGACGATCGGGGGATAATACGGGCCTGACGCGTCCGGGCGGACGAGCAGAAAGATGGGCAAAAAAAAGCGCCACGGAGACCGTGGCGCTAAAAAAGTTCTAGCCATTCCGAGGGCCGTGCTAGAACCTGAGAGACTGCGCGAAACATCGTTGCCGGTTAAACTCTTGAAACGATGTTTCGAAAACGTGAGACATTCTTTCCGTTTCCGCCCGACAAGTCAAGCGGTATTTGCACCGGTTCATGCACTTTCTGGCAACGCTCATTTGAGCGTTTTCCTAATAAACCAAGGGTGAACCCGTAAAATCTCATCCAATGACCGGTTTGCCTGCGGAACATGCATCCTTTGACAATAGTCCTACAATACCAACAAAATTGAAATCGAGTTTCGGAATTAGAGAGAATCCCTCGTGTCGACAACTGTAACCCCTCCCGCGTCGCGGGACCGTGAATCGTCGCCCGACGAGATCACCGCCCTCGCCCGCGGCCTCGCCGTGCTGCGCCGCATCGCGGCGGCCGACGCGCCCGTCAGCAACCGCGAGCTGACCGAACTGACCGGCATCCCGAAGCCGACCGTCTCGCGCATCACCGCGACGCTCGTCAGCGCCGGCTTCCTGTTTCAGTTGCCCGACAGCGAGCGCTTCGTGCTCACCGCGTCGGTACTCGAACTGAGCCACGGCTTCCTGCGCAACTTCGACATCCGCGCGCGCTCGCGGCCGTTCATGATCGAGCTGGCCGAACGCACGTCGCTGTCGGTGCACCTCGCGGTGCGCGACCGGCTCGACATGGTCGCGATCGACGTGATCCGGCCGCGCTCGGCCGTGCTCGTCACGCGCCTCGAAATCGGCTCGCGGATGGACATCGCACGCACCGCAGTGGGCCGCGCGTATCTTGCCGCACTCGAGGAAGACGAACGCCGCCTGTTGCTCGAGTCGCTGCGCACCACGGCGGGCGACGACTGGCCGCATGTGTCCGCCCGCCTGAACCCCGCGCTGGACGACGCGATGCGCGACGGCCACGCGATCGCGATCGGCGAATGGCGCGAAGGCCTGAATGCCGTCGCGGCCGGTTTCGTCGGCCCGTCGGGCCAGCGCTATTCGGTGAATTGCGGTGGCGCGTCGCACCAGTGCCCGCCCGAATGGCTGCACGAACACGTGGTGCCCGCGCTGCACGAATGCATCGCGAAAATCACCCGCGAGATCGGCGGCGCACCGGCCCGTCGCATCAGCGTGTAATCGTTTCGTCATCGTCCTGTCGCGTTCTGTAACGACCGTAACCCGTTGAAAGATAGACCACTGGACTGTAACGGGGACGGGACGTAGGATCATGCCCATCGTCGCGCCGCACTCGCGGTGCGCACCGCTCTTTTCCCGCGCAGACCGGCGGGGGCCCGGACCGAGCCGGGCGCCCCCTCCCGGCACCGCTCGCCCACGCGCAGCCCAGCAGTCCGATTTCCGGCCCGCCGCGCCGTCTTCCTGACAGATCACGATGGATAACGAACAAAAGCCCACGCCTCCTTCGAAAGACCCCGCGTCGCCCGCCGCACGTCGCCCGCGCCGCACGCTGATGGCCG
>NZ_JAAGPG010000538.1:0-235 GCF_017104665.1 Burkholderia sp. Se-20378
TGAAAAAAAAAAAAAAAAAAAAAAACACATGCAAGCGTCACATAAACTACAAAGCACAACGAACACACGCATCCCATCCGAGACAGCGCCAGACATACAGCGCTCACTGACGAACCGTGTGCAACAATACACTGACGTCACTCCTACCCACCTCTCTCCACAGCATACTCACACACTACCCGCCGCACCCCCATCGCACACTAACCATCACACACCAACACAGCAGCACACCCAC
>NZ_JAAGPG010000539.1:0-5691 GCF_017104665.1 Burkholderia sp. Se-20378
CCCTCGACGGCGCGCGTCGCCGCCGACCCCGCGATCGTCACCTCGGTCGCCGGCGCCGCCACCCCGGCGACCGCATCGAGCGCGTTGCCGAGCAGGTTGATCAGCACCGGTTCGAGGCGCAGATCCTCGCAGCGTGCGACGAGCTCGGGATAGGCGCGCGCCAGGTCGAGCGGCGCATCGTGCGCGGGCGACACGGTCGCGTCCTGCAGCGTCAGCGTGAGCGCGACGCCGCGCAGCCGTTCGTCGAGCAGCGACAGCACACTGCGCAGCGCGCGCACGACGAGCGCCTGCTCGTTGCGCGGCTTCGCGCGGCCGACGAACAGCTTCAGCTGGTTCGTGATCTTGCCCATCCGCTCGGTGAGCGCGGCGATCGCCTCGAGGTTTTCCCGCGCGGCCGCCTGCTCGCCGCGGTCGAGCAGCACGCGCGTGTTGTCCGAGAAGCTGCGCAGCGCCGCGAGCGGCTGGTTCAGTTCGTGCGTGATGCCGGCCGCCATCTGGCCGAGCGCGGCGAGCTTGCTCGCCTGGATCAGTTCGTCGTGCGCGGCGCGCAGCTCCTGCTCCGCGCGGATCCGGTCGCCGACTTCCTTCTGCAACTGCTCGTTCGCTTCCGACAGGTCGGCGGTGCGCTCCTCGACGCGCCGGTTCAGCTCCGCGTACGCCTGTTGCAGCAGCGCGCGGCCGCGGATCATTTCCCGCACGCGCGCGCGGCGCATCCGCCAGTAGAACGCGAGCAGCGCAACCGACACGAAGCCGAAGCCCGTGACGATCGTCGCGTTGCGCGCATCGGCATCGACGGGCGCGATCGGTGCGAGCGTGACGAGCAGCCAGTCGGGCTCGCCGATCCGGCGCTTGCTCGCAAGGTAGCGCGGCGCGCGCAGGCCAGGGCCGAGGCGCACGATCTCCGCATCGGGGCCGAGCACCTGCTCGATGCGCAGCGGCAGCGGCGTGACGGGTTGCTGCGCGTACTGGCGCGTCTCGTAGATCGACGCGGCGACGGGGCCCGTCAGCGGGCGCAGCGTGTGGTACTTCCATGCGGGCACCGACGACAGGAACACGACGCCGTGATCGTCCGCGACGACGAGCGGTTCGGACGCATCGGCGCCCTGGAACCATTCGAGGTTGAGCTTCACGACGACGACGCCCGCGATCTTGCCGTCGCGCCACACCGGCTGCGAGATGTAATAGCCGGGATCGCGCGAGATCGTGCCGATCCCGAAGAAGCGGCCGACCTGGCCGTTCATCGCATCGAGGAAATACGGGCGGAAGCGGTATTCGATCCCGACGAAGCTGTCCGGCGCGCGCCAGTTGCTGGCGGCAACGCACAGGCCGTCCGCGCCGATCACGTAGGTGACGGTCGCGTGCGCGTGTTCGTTGAGGTCTTCGAGATAGCGATTGACGCGCGCGGTGTAGTCGGCGCGCTTCGGCTCGGCGAGCAGGTCCTGCACGTACGGATGGCTGCCGAGCAGATAGGGCAGCGATTCGTAGCGGTCGAGCGTGCTCTTGAGCGCGTTGGTGGTGCGATCGACGCGCACCGCGGCGTTGCGCTGCAACTCGGCAACGCCGCGCCGCCAGGTGATCGTCCACGTCAGCGTGCACGCCGCGGCGAGCGCGGCGGCAAGCACGACGAGAATGAGCAGACGGCGCGTCACGGTCGAGGCTTCCTGGCGATGCGGATCGCCTATTGTGTCATAGGCCTCCGCCTCCCTGCCCTGGCCGCCGCGGGCCGCGCCGCCGGCGGGCGGTGCCGCCGCCTGCTCCTTCATGGCGTCAGACGCCGGCCGTCTCGGTCGTCGTGACCTCGCCGCCACCGTTCAGCGCCTGGCGCAGCTTGTTGCGGTCGAGCTCCTTCTCCCAGGCCGACACGACGACCGTCGCGACGCCGTTGCCGACGATGTTGGTCAGCGCGCGGCACTCGCTCATGAAGCGGTCGATACCGAGGATCAGCACCATGCCCGACAGCGGGATCGTCGGCACGACGGCCAGCGTCGCGGCGAGCGTGATGAAGCCCGCGCCCGTGACGCCGCTCGCGCCCTTCGACGTCAGCATCGCGACGGCCAGCAGCGTGAGCTGCTGCATCCACGTCAGTTCGATGTTGGTCGCCTGCGCGATGAACAGCACGGCCATCGTCATGTAGATGTTGGTGCCGTCGAGGTTGAACGAATAGCCGGTCGGCACGACGAGGCCGACGACCGAACGCGAGCAGCCGGCCTTCTCGAGCTTTTCCATCAGCTGCGGCAGCGCGGCTTCCGACGAGCTCGTGCCGAGCACGATCAGCAACTCTTCCTTGATGTAGGACACGAAGCGGATGATCGAGAAGCCCGTGACGCGTGCGATCGTGCCGAGCACGACAAGCACGAATACCACCGACGTCAGGTAGAACGTGCCGATCAGCTTGAGCAGCGGCACCAGCGAGCCGACGCCGTACTTGCCGATCGTGAACGCCATCGCGCCAAACGCGCCGATCGGTGCGAGCTTCGTGACGATGTGCACGATGCCGAACAGCACGCGCGTGAGGCCGTCGATGAAGTCGGTGACGACCTTGCCGCGCTCGCCGAGGTGCGCGAGCACGCTGCCGAACAGCAGTGCGATCAGCAGGATCTGCAGGATTTCACCCTGCGCGAACGCATCGACCATCGTGTTCGGGATGATGTGCATCAGGAAGTCGACCGTCGACTGCCCGTGCGCCTTCGCTGCGTACGACGCAACGGCCTTGCCGTCGAGCGTCGCCGGATCGATGTTGAAGCCGACGCCCGGACGCAGGATGTGCGTGGCTGCGAGGCCGAGCACCAGCGCGAAGGTCGACACGATCTCGAAGTACAGCAGCGCCTTGCCGCCGACGCGGCCTACCTTCTTCATGTCCTCCATGCCGGCGATGCCGGTAACGACCGTACAGAAGATGATCGGGCCGATCACCATCTTGATCAGCTTGATGAAGCCGTCGCCGAGCGGCTTCATGTCGGTGGCGAGCGCCGGGTAGTAGTGGCCAAGGATCACGCCGACGATGATGGCGAAGATCACCTGCACATAGAGCACTTTGTAGAAGGGTTTCTTCTTCACGATGGTTCCTGCAGAAGTAGATGAGCCGATTGAAACGGCGTCACGCGCGCGGACGAATGTCAGGGGAAGAACCAATCGCCCGCGCGGCTGCCGTGCCGCAACAAGCGATGCCTCAGGACGTCCGGAGGGGGAGGAAGGCAGTGGTCATCGATTGTCTCCTTGCTTGCTGTAGTAGTTCGGCCGGGGGATGGCCGTGCGTTTTATATTGCAAGGTCGATGCCAGGTTCCCGGAACCCATCAAACCTTTGTTTTCATTGTATTTCTCATAATGCGGCAGGCAAGGAAATCCGGGATTCCGGATTTCCGGAAAATATCCGTCCGGCGATCCGGACGGATGCATTCATTCTTCAGATCAATCAGTGCTGGACGGCGCGGCCGGCCAGCACGCCCGTCTGCGCGTAGAACTCCTGCTGCGCGAAGGCCTCGCGCTCGCGCCGCGCGCGCTCGCCGCGATCCGCAAGCGAGCCGACGACGATTCCGATGAACGCAAGCGGCACCGACACGAGCGCCGGGTTGTCGAGGAACACCGGCGCGTGCGCGTGGTGCAGCACGTCGACCCACACCGACTTCGACAGCACCGTGAGCGTGACCGCCGACACGAGGCCGAGGCCGCCGCCGAGCACCGCGCCGCGCGTCGTCATCCCACGCCAGAAGATCGACATCGCGAGCACCGGGAAATTGGCGCTCGCGGCCACCGCCGCGACCAGGCCGACCATGAACGCGACGTTCACGTGCTCGAACAGGATCGACAGCCCGATCGCGACCGCCGACAGCGCGATCGTCGCCGCGCGCGAGATGCGCATCTCGACGCGCTCGTCGGGCTTGCCGCGCGCCCACATCTGCGCATACAGGTCGTGCGAGATCGTCGTCGCGCCGGCGAGCGTCAGGCCCGCGACCACCGCGAGGATCGTCGCGAACGTGACGGCCGCGATGAAGCCGTAGAACCAGTTCCCGCCAACCGCCTGCGCGAGCTTCACCGCGACCATGTTCGAGCCGCCGAGCAGGTCGTGCGTCAGGTTGAACGTGCCGTTCGCGCCGAGCTTGAAGAACTCCGGATGCTGCGCGAGCAGCACGATCGCCGAGAAGCCGATCACGAAGGTCAGCAGGTAGAAGTAGCCGATGAAGCCGGTCGCGTAGAGCACCGACTTGCGCGCCTCCTTCGCGTTCGGCACCGTGAAGAAGCGCATCAGGATGTGCGGGAAGCCGGCCGTGCCGAACATCAGCGCGATGCCGAGCGACAGCGCGTTGGCCGGATCGCGGATCAGCTTGCCGGGGCCCATGATCGACAGCGCGCCCGGATGCACGGCCACCGCGCGGCGGAACATCTCGTCGATGCTGAAGCCGAATTCGCCGAGCGCGAGCACGACGAGCAGCGTCGCGCCGCACAGCAGCAGCACGGCCTTGATCACCTGCACCCAGGTGGTCGCGGTCATCCCGCCGAAGAACACGTAGACGACCATCAGCACGCCGACGATCAGCTCGGCCGTGCCGTACGACAGCCCGAACAGCAGCTGGATCAGCTTGCCCGCGCCGACCATCTGCACGACGAGGTACAGCACGACGATGGTCAGCGAATTCGCGGACGTCAGCAGCCGGATCGGCCGCTGCGCGAAGCGGTACGCGACAACATCGACGAACGTGAACTTGCCGAGGTTGCGCAGCGGCTCGGCGATCAGGAACATCACGAACGGCCAGCCGACCAGAAAGCCTATCGAGTAGATGAGCCCGTCGAAGCCGAACATGAACACCATCCCGGACAGCCCGAGGAACGATGCGGCCGACATGTAGTCGCCCGCGATCGCGAGCCCGTTCTGCAGCCCGGTGATGCCGCCGCCGGCCGTGTAGAAATCGCGCGTCGAGCGTGTGCGCCGTGCGGCCCAGCGCGTGAGCGCGAGCGTCGCGAACACGAACGCGAAGAACATCCCGATCGCGACCGGGTTCAGTTCGACCTTGTCGGGCATCGGGCCCGCGACGGATACCGCATGCGCGGCGGAAGAAACGAGAGCGAAGGGAACAGCAAGCGCGCCGGGCGCGATCGAGGTGCGTCGCATGTCGGCCTCCGTCACGAACGCTGCAGGATCGCGTCGACGCGGCGGTCGAACGCACGGTTCGCGCGCAGCACGTAGCACGCGGTCAGGCTGATCGCGACCAGGATGATCGCGACGCCGGTGGCGATCCCGACCGTCGTCGTCGCGCCGCGGTACAGCGGCGCGGCGAGCACGTGCGGTGCGAGCGCGACGAGCAGGATGAAGCCGTAGTACGTGGCGATCATCAGGGCCGTCAGCGTGAAGCTGAAGCGGCGCCGCGCACGCACGAGCTGCTGGTAGTCACGGCGCGCCGTGACCGATTCGATGACGGAAAGCTCCATGGTGTCTCCTATGTCTCCTCGTCGTATCGCGAGGGTTTTCATCTGGATGGCCGGCGCGTCTACCGATCCGCCCGCGCCGCGGCGGTCAAGAGCGACTTACACGACGCGATCCGCACGCAGCCGCGCGACCTCGTCGGCCGACATTCCGAGCCAGCCGCCGAGCACCGCATCCGTATCGGCGCCGAGCACCGGCGGCGCACCGCGCACCGGCAGCCGCGCGCCGTCGAACCGATACGGCGGCGCAAGCACGTCGACGCCGCCCGCGA
>NZ_JAAGPG010000053.1:0-28611 GCF_017104665.1 Burkholderia sp. Se-20378
CCCGAACAGGACCGTGAAACGACTCTACGCCGATGATAGTGCGGATTCCCGTGTGAAAGTAGGTAATCGTCAGGCTCCCTAAGCCAGAAACCCCCGCCCGAAAGGCGGGGGTTTTTGCATTTGAGCGGCAGAAATGCGCTGCCGCGCAAAGGCGGGCGAGATCAATATCCAAGGGGCCATTATCCTTGTACTCTTCGCCTCGAATATCGTATCGGGTGTTGGACAAGCCGCATGTAGGCGTCGAGAAGGTGGAGCAGATTAGCTTGCCTCTGATTTCCTTAGTAAATCGATGATTTCCCTTGTCGAGCTTTCTGATTTCATATCAATAAATCTAAAATCTTGTAGCAAAGGTGGTAAATCATCGATCGACAAATCAATATTCAATACGACAAAATTCTTTTTTCCGCTTCGCATCAATTTTTGGAAAAAGTAGTTTGCCTCTTTGGTGGGCCATCCAGATTTTGAATCAACAAAATTCTTCGAAAAGAACAGCAAGCCGATCTGACTGCTTGCCAGACCTTCATTAATTTTATCGGTGATGCTATCGCCAGGATCGATCTCGTATCTAGCCGCGGACGCAGCTCCAACACTTGCGATAAAGAGTCTTTCTCATTTGGTGTGAGAGTTAATTTTGGCATCTCAAGTCCCCGATTTGGATGCTACCGCCCATTGATCCCTAACGACGCGGGCTTCTACATGTTCGAAAACTACACCAGGTCAACACTGATGCGGGCTGCCCGAACGCAGCGGGCATTGCACCGGCGATTTTTCACTATGTTTGTCAGTGATTTTTCACTGACCTGGCGTGTTTTTCAGTTTCGGTGTCACACCCGACAGCCTTTGTAGGTTGTCGTAGATGGTGAAAAGTACGCCCTTGATTTTATGGAAGTTTTTCACTAACTCTGACACAGCCATCCAAACCATGTGTCACTATTCGTGAAAAAAAGCGGCAGGATTGTCGCAAAAGGTGAAAATTCCCGAGGGTGGGTCGCCACGTCCCGTTAGCTGGTTTCGACTGACCCTGTCCCCCGATACGGCCGGCCCCACTGCGATTTCCTCTGTGGAGCACGGCCATGAAATCGGATCGGATCTGTGCCGCCTGCGGCGCACCCTTCACTCCGCTCTTACACATCCCTCATCAACGCTTCTGCTCGGCCAAGGCGTGCCAGCGTGCTCGCCGGCGTGAATGGCAGCACCAGCGCATGCGAGTCGATCCCGACTATCGCGAGAACCAGATCCGCGCTCAGGCCAGTTGGCGGGCCCGACATCCTGATTACTGGCGGCACTACCGCGAGACGCACCCGGCCTATCGCGATCGCAATTGCGCGATGCAGCGACGACGAAATGCAAGGCGCATTGCTAGTGCTGTTGCAAACATGGACGTGTGGCCGGCCTGTCGCCCGCTGGCATCTGGGTTCTACATCCTGCGTGACGTGGTTGAGGCCGGCGTTGCAAAGATGAACGCGTGGACCGTGCACATCGCCGTGCTGTCTGAGCCGAGACCTGTTCCTGCGTGATTGCAAAGAGATGACGTGTTCGACAACGGTTTATGGCCTGCTACCTTGCCTGTGTACTCGCTCGCATTCGACGTCGTTGCAAGGCGCGACGCGTTCGCCGATACAAGTCCCTGTAGTTGATGTCGAGGACGGCGCAGCGAGGAGCGGTTGCCGGTGGGAGCTGGATCGTGGACCTCGATTGCGCATGCGAATCCGTTGGCGAGCAGGCCTGCAGGATGCGGGCTGCTGAATACGTTCGGATGTCGACGGAGCACCAGCAATACTCGACGGAGAATCAGCGTGATCGCATTCGCGACTACGCTGCTCGTCGCGATCTCGAGATCGTGCGGACCTACGCCGACGAGGGTAAAAGTGGTTTGCGTATCGATGGGCGCCAAGCGCTGCAGCAACTGATCCGGGATGTGGAAACCGGCATGGCCGACTTCCAGGTGATCCTCGTCTACGACGTAAGCCGCTGGGGACGATTCCAGGATGCAGACGAAAGTGCCTATTACGAGTACATCTGCCGGCGCGCAGGCATCCAGGTCGCCTATTGCGCCGAACAGTTCGAGAATGACGGCTCGCCAGTTTCGACGATCGTCAAAGGTGTGAAGCGTGCAATGGCCGGTGAGTACAGCCGCGAGTTGTCAGCGAAGGTCTTCGCTGGTCAGTGCCGGTTGATCGAGCTCGGTTTCCGGCAAGGCGGCCCTGCAGGCTACGCGTTACGCCGGATCCTGGTGGACGAGCATGGCCTCATGAAGGGGGAATTGCAACGCGGTCAACACAAGTGCCTGCAGACGGACCGCGTCATTCTGATGCCGGGCCCGGACAGCGAGGTGCGTATCGTCAACCTCATCTACAGCTGGTTCATCAATGAGTCACTCAATGAGCACGAGATCGCCGCACGCCTGAACGGCATGAACGTTCAGACGGACCTTGGGCGTCCTTGGACTCGGGCGACTATTCGAGAGGTGCTGACCAACGAAAAGTACATCGGCAACAACGTCTACAACCGTGTGTCGTTCAAGCTGAAGAAATCTCGTGTCACCAATCCGTCGGAGATGTGGATACGCAAGGAGGGTGCGTTCGAACCCATCGTGCCGAGCGAAACGTTCTATACAGCGCAGGGCATCATGCGGGCGCGCGCCCGGCGCTACTCGAGTGAGGAGCTTATCGAGCGTCTGCGAAATCTGTACCGAAGCCGAGGCTTTCTATCGGGCGTCGTGATCGACGAAACGGAGGGCATGCCGTCCACCTCGGTTTATGTATATCGCTTCGGCAGCTTGATTCGTGCGTACCAGACGGTTGGCTTCACGCCAGGCCGTGACTATCGTTATATCGAGACGAACCGCTTCATTCGGCAACTGCACCCGGAGATCGTTGCCGAGACCGAAAAGAAGATCGCGGATCTCGGCGGATCCGTGTCGCGTGATCCGGCGACCGACCTGCTGACCGTGAATCGGGAGTTTACTGCATGCATCGTGCTGTCACGGTGTCAGGTGCGCGGCAGCGGCCGTAACCGCTGGAAGGTGCGGTTCGACGCGAGCCTGCTGCCGGATATCACCGTGGCAGTCAGGTTGGACCAGAGCAACTCGACGGCGCTCGACTATTACCTGCTGCCGCACATCGACTTTTGGCAGCCTCGTATCAGCCTCGCGGACTGGAATCCGATCGAGTTCGAGAGTTATCGCTTCGACACGCTGGACTACTTATACGGTATGGCACAGCGTGCTCGGCTGAGGAGAAGAGCATGACTCAGCGTGAGCAGCCCGGTGAGGTTCGGATGATCCCCATCAGCCAGATCGAGGTGATCAATCCTCGCGAGCGCAATGGTCGCGTCTTCGACGAAATCGTCAGCAACATCAAGACGATTGGCCTGAAGAAACCGATTCTAGTCACGCCACGGGCAACGGCCAGTGGCGTGGAGAAGTATCTCCTCGTATGTGGGGAAGGACGACTGAAGGCATTCCGATCGCTTGGGGAAACGACGATACCAGCGCTGGTAGTGAGCGTGAGCGATGAAGACGCGTTCATCATGAGCCTGACGGAAAACATCGCGAGACGGCAGTGCCGACCGCTCGAGCTGCTCGCCGGCATACGCGAGCTGCAGGAGCGCGGCTATGCACCGAAGGCGATCGCCGAGAAGACGGGGCTCACGCAGCACTATGTGCAGGGGATC
This sequence comes from Burkholderia sp. Se-20378, assembly GCF_017104665.1. Taxonomy (NCBI): domain Bacteria; kingdom Pseudomonadati; phylum Pseudomonadota; class Betaproteobacteria; order Burkholderiales; family Burkholderiaceae; genus Burkholderia; species Burkholderia sp. Se-20378. The sequence goes on from NZ_JAAGPG010000053.1 coordinate 3,676, forward strand.
CTGACGCTGCTGCATCAGGGTGAAGAGCGCCTCGTGATCGCAGTCGAGAAAGGCCGAATTCCGCTGAACGCAGCGTTATCGATTGTTGGTGCCGGCGACGACGATGAGGCGATCCAAGCGGCACTGCAGGAGGCATATGAATCGGGGAGATTGCGCGGGCGCCAGCTGATGGACGCTCGGCGCGTCATCGAGCGAAGGAAAGCGCTCGGCCGCACGGCGAATCGAAACATGACGCGCAAGGTGATGGACGTGACCACATCGAGCCTCGTCCGAACGTATCAGCATGAAGTTGAGCGGCAGAAGACGATGGTGCGGAAGGCAGAGTTTACGCAGCAGCGGTTGCTGTTCATTGTCGGCGCCCTCAGACAGCTATTTGCCGACGAGAACTTCGTCAACCTGCTGCGCGCTGAGGAACTGGCGACGTTGCCGAAGTATCTGGCGGAACGTGTATGGCCGAGCGGGAGTCCAGCATGACCGGCGTAGCACTTGGGTTCATTCCGGAACCACTGTCCGTTCCGATCACGAGCATCCTGCCGTCGCGGCGCACACCCGCCGGCATGATGATCTCGCGCAAGTTCAAGCAGATCAGAAGCTCCATCGAAGAGGTGGGCTTGATCGAGCCGCTTTCGGTGACGCCGGTCGACCAGGCATCGGGCAACCACGTCCTGCTTGATGGACATCTGCGATTGATTGCATTGCAGGAGCTTCAGTTCAACACCGTTTCTTGCCTAGTTGCCACGGACGATGAGAGCTACACGTACAACAACCGCGTCAATCGACTATCGACCATCCAGGAGCACTTCATGATTCGTCGGGCCGTCGAAAGGGGAGTGTCCCCGGAGCGACTCGCGAAGGCGCTGTCGGTGGACGTGTCGCAGATCATCAAGAGGATGGCATTGCTGGATGGGATTTGTGCCGAAGCGACTGAGCTTCTGAAGGACCGGCAGTTTTCGCCGGAGCTCGCGCGAGCTCTACGCAAGATGAAACCGACACGCCAGGTTGAGTGCGTCGAACTGATGGTGGCAGCGAACAACCTGTCCGTGTCGTATGCGGAAGCGTTGCTCGTTGCTACACCAGCTTCTCGACTGGTCGAAGGGAAGAAACCGAGGAAGCTTGCTGGCGTAAGCCCCGAGCAGATGGCGAAGATGGAGCGGGAGATGAATAATCTGCAGGGGCAGTACAAAGTGGTCGAGCAGACTTATGGACAGGACGTGCTCAACCTCGTGCTCGCAAAGGGCTATCTTGGTCGCTTGCTGGAAAACGAATCGACACTACAGTACCTACTGCAACATCAGGCAGACTTGTTGATGGAGTTCCAGGCGATCGTCGACACGATCACCTTGGATCAGCAGAAGCTCGAACCTACCGGCCACGAGATAGAAAGTTGACTTTGCTACCATCGTCGTCCCAGGCAATTCGCGTGGAGGGCGATCAATGACCGGCGCCAACGTGGCCTCGCTCGAGAATGTGTTCGGCGATGGGCTGGTTGATACTTCGCCGCACTCATAGTGCTCGCAGAGCTTGCCAGCAAAGGCTGTTACCGACCCGTGTTGTGCCTCCTACGCGACTCCGGCGCGCTCGCGCACACGCACGCTTCAGGGGGCATATCGACGTGACGCCGGTGCGCCTCTGCCCGCGCCCCGCGGCCGTCGACGCGACAAGCAGGACACAGTGACGTCCGGCGATTCCCGTATGCCATAAAAAATGCCAGGCAAACACGAACGCCAGACGCCAGCGTCGATCGGAATGGAGTCTCGTATGGTGCTTCAGTTTGCGCAGAGGCACGCCGCGACGAATCAGGATGTCAGTCAAAACCTGAATACGAAACCATGCCACGGAATGCAAGCCAGTCTGCGCGCAACAATTCGGGCGGCGATACAATATTCACGAAACGCGGGATTCGAAAGGCGCGCGTAGTAGGGCGCGCGAAAGTTGACATGCAATACGCGGAATGCGTATCGGACCACTGTGGCAGACTCCTGCCGCTCAACCTGGCGAAAAGATCATGGACGCAAACGACGACAACAGCGAGACATATGTCATCGAGGCCAGCGAGGAGGTGTCGTACAACACACTCGCGCGCGAGATTTACTGGCTGTGGGATCAGGCGCACCAGCCTGGTACATTGCTTAATACTGAGGCCAAGGCACAGAACTGCGCCGTCGATCTGGAGGCAAGCGGTGAACGGAGCCTTTCGGTTTCGAAGAGCGCGGCGGGACTCGATCACTCCACTGTGGAACTCGTCGTGACATTCCTTGGTGGCGGATTCGCTCATACGGTCGGCAGAGGCGCGGCGACCGCTTCGCGCGATCTCTGGTACAAGGTCATCCTTCCGTATCTCGTGGACAGGTACGGCACGAACGCGCTGAAGCGTAAACCCAAGAGTGACCGTAGCAGGGACGCCGACCGGGACGGCGAATAACTGTTCTTTGCTATCGGGGGAGCAGTGAACGGCCAGATCAAGTGGGAACGAGTGCCACAGCTAACAGCACGCCTCATCGCCATCGAGGCGCTGCTCGAACAAGGGGATCAGCTTCCGGGTGTCTTCAGGGATGGTAGAGGCCTTCTTGGCACGTACGACAACCTAGCAGGCCATATTCCACCGGTATCGGTTCTCGGTCAGCCGCCGCTGGAGTCCAGGCTTCAGGCGTTCTGGCGTATGGTGCAGAGCGTTAGTCCCCGCCAAGGTCTTGTCGGACATGCACTGGGACTGTACGACAGCCTCGACGCCCTCGCGACGCGCGATATCTGCGCCTCATGCAGCCCCGGCTCGCCGTGCACGGGTGAGAACGCTCGCGCAGACAGCCAACGTATCGCGTCGAAGGGTAAATGCCTTTCGCCGTTATGGACGCTTTGCGAGCTGGCCGAAACTCTGACGATCACGCAATACCGGCAGGTGCTTGGAACGACAGCGAATTTGCCAGCCGTGCAATTCCAGACCGGGTATCACACCGATCCAAACAATCTGTCTGAGGTCGCTTTCAGCGCTATGACCCGGGAATCGCACGACGGAGCGGGTCGGGACATAATTATTTCGTTCATCCTCGAGAAGCTGCGTCTGGACGACTTCGAGCAGCTGCTCTACGCGCTTGTACACGAATATTTCGTGCATGCCATGTGCGGCGTGCCCCTCGACTCTGGGGACGCGGACCTTTCCGATTCGTTTCACGAGGGGTGGATGGACACTATCGCCTTCCTTGTCCTCGAGCGTTACCTGCAGCCGGGACGGGAGCTGTCCCCCGCGATCGGAACGGACCTAGAAGGCTTTCGGGACAACAGCAGAAGGGCTCACCTCCGGCGTCACGACAACCGGAAATCCGGTTGCGCTCCTGCGATCCATGCAAATGCGCTCGGGCGGCACACGGCACGTCGGTTCGTGGCCTTTTGCGAAGGGGCGGCCGGCCCCGAGGCCGGAATCACACTCGCGATCGATTTTTCCGTTGCAATGAACGCTTCGCAGGCCAACGACGCGTTGCGCGGAGACTTTGTTAGTAACGTGGCCAAACGGCTAGCGGGAGGCTCCGGGATCGCCGATGCGCTGGTAGATCGGACGCTGACTGATGCGATTGACGCCTACCGCAGGTACTCGCAATTTGCGGTAATCGTGAAAGCATTTTGTAATTGAACACTTAATCGTTCATTTGCGTAATAATGCTTCCGTAGCTATACCAGGATTCCTGGGGGCCAAAAATGTCTATACGAATCAAGATCCTTGCTGCGGCGGTCCGCGAGCGGACATTCAGCATCCCAGACCTCGCCGAAGCTGCCAATGCCAGTGTCGCCACGGTAAGGAGCGTCCTTCGACGGTCTCCGGAGTCGTGGTTCGTCCAAGATAAGCAAAAAAGAAAGGGCAGGCGGGGCGCGCCCACGATCTCGTACTCGCTGACGTCCGTAGGCCGGGACGAAATTGAACAGTACCTTCGTGAGGCTTCCCTCTCACTTGTGCACAATCTGCCCGGGGGTAACCCAGGAGAAGAAGAGGATGAAGAGGCGGGAATCTTCATTGGCGCGGCCAACGAGTACATTCGACGGGCCGAAGTTCGGTTGGACGAAGGGCGGATTGAGCCGGTAACAGGACTGCTCGACCAGGCAAAGCTTGCGTTTGAGGCAGCGAGCAAGTCTGCCCTGTCAAAGGAAGAATTGTTGGCCATCTTGGCAGGCCAGCAACGGCTACTCGGCCTCGAACGCAAGCTTCGCTTCCATAAGCCGACAGCCTGGCTACCTAACAGCATGACTCGCGATGAGAACAATACAGCGGGGTCATTCTCCGTGTCGGCTGCGATAACTTCAGCTGTGATGGGACCTTCGCGGCTGGGAGAATTCGCACTGAAACTACCTGAGATCCCTCGCAGAGAGGGGCGTTTTGGAATAATTGGCTCCGGTGTAGCCTCAAGTGAGTCAATTGGCTATCAATTCCGATTTCAGGAGGCAGAGCATCTAAAAGGTTTGCTTCTTAATGTGCGCTGGTTGTACAACGTGGCTTTCGAAAGATATCTCGCAAACTCACAACCACTCGCCATTCTCGGCGCGATTGGGGATCAGCTATCACTATGGGACAACGCTGCACCCTCCTCTCCGACACGATACTGCGACGAGTTTCGCAACTCGTGCTATTCGAACGCTAAGGCCGGTTGGCGGGTCACGTCAGCGGATGTGTTTGATGTCGATGAGCGAACTAACGAAGAGCATGTCCGCGCTGTAGATCTTTTCGCGTATGAACACGTATTTCCGTCCTATGGCACCGACATTGACTATGCGACACGAATAGCCAATATCGGGTTTCGGGAACGCTCGTCGTTTCAGCGGCTACGTGATGACATCTCCAGGCTATTCCATCGTAGATTGCGTTCGGCGATATCGAAGGTGGAGTCAGTCAACAACATTGTTTCCACTCAAAACGACTTTTGCGTGGTTATAGTGAGTCAAAAGACGTCCGCAGCGCGAGAGGTTGCGGCATTTGTAGATGCATCTCTTCAGGCGCTCGTGGCGGGTTCAAACGGCATCAAAACCATGAACCTTGATGAGATGTGGAACGACGCTGCACTATCTATGGCATACGCACCTTTGGTTCTGTTTGCGATCGACTCCTCCTCAAACTCCGGAAAGCGCTCCAGCAGCCACTCGATGCGGGATATCTTCGAAAGAGTCTCCAGCCACAATCCCGTGGTGGTGTTCGACGCATCGTCAAGTATCGAGGTAGCGGAAGCCGTGAAGACAACCAGTGCTGCCTATGTCTCTCATGCTACGGCACTGACAGCTGTTGACCTCTTCAAATGTCTGGATGAGACGGTTGGGCCGTACAACAGTACAGGTACAACGCAGCCATAGCCTTTTAAGACCGGCCTTTGTCACTAATTCGCCGCGTTCTTGAACGCGCACCGAGAGCCAATGTAGCGTAGCCCACTTTAGACTGGGGGTGGCTGCGCTCGCGCGCATGTGGATGTAAGGTATACGGCGAATTTGCGTCAGCTGCTGCCCCGGGCAGCTTTGCAAATACATGTTGTCGCCTATGCGAATCTCTACTGCTGGCCCAATCAATCTGGGCATTCACATTTTCTGCATGAAATTTGATTTTTTGTCGCGTTGCAAAATTCAACGCTTTAAGTGATTAGCTGCCTGAGCCATACAGTGGTGGTCGCCATGACGTACTGGTGTATCGAGTACAACACCCAGCGGCCTCACTGCTCGCTCGCGTACCTCACGCCCGAGCAGTTCGCCCGGGTCCATGAGGTAACCCCGCAGTTTTTAACCGTGGACTCTAGCCGTCGTTCGGGCTAAAACCGGGGGCAAGTCAGTACCGAAAAAATCCGTACTCTAGTGTAGTAGATTTGGAGCGGCGGCCTCCGGGTAATCAAATCAAGGCAGCAATGGCAGTCCCAGCTCAGCGAGGAATTCGTTGTGCTGCTCGGTGGCTATCTTGATTTTCTTATCGAGTGAAACTAGGTCGGCATGCACCGCGGCGAGGTTGATCTCCTCCTCGATCACGGCCGTGCTCACATAGCGTGAGATATTCAAATTGAAATCGTTCTTCTCGATTTCCTCCATACTCACCCGCCGCGAGTAGCGCGCGTCTTCCTTACGGAACTGGTAGGTGTCGATAATCTTGTCGATGTGCTCGGGAAGCAGGCGGTTCTGCCGCTTGCCCTTCTCGAAGTGTTCAGCAGCGTTGATGAACAGCACGTCGTCCGGCTTCTTGCACTTCTTCAGCACCAAGATGCACACCGGAATACCGGTCGAGAAGAACAGATTGGCCGGCAGCCCGATCACCGTGTCGATGTGGCCGTCCTTGAGCAGCTTGGTGCGGATGCGTGCCTCTGCCCCGCCACGGAACAATACGCCGTGGGGCAGGATGATGGCCATCACGCCGTCCTGCTTCAAGAAGTGGAAGCCGTGCAGCAGAAAGGCAAAGTCCGCAGCCGACTTCGGCGCTAGGCCATGGTTCTTGAAGCGGACGTCCTCACCCAGCGCTTCTGTCGGTTCCCAGCGATAGCTGAATGGTGGATTGGCGACCACCGCATCGAACTTCGGCATCTTGGCTGGGTTCGTCTCGCGCAGCATGTCCCACTCGTTGAGCAGCGTGTCGCCGTGGAAGATATCGAACTCGGAATCCTTCACCCCGTGTAGCAGCATATTCATGCGCGCGAGGTTGTAGGTGGTGATGTTCTTCTCCTGCCCGTAAATCTTGCCGATACCATGTGGCCCCATGCGGTGGCGCACATTGAGCAGCAACGACCCTGAGCCGCAGGCGAAGTCCAGCACGCTGTCTAGATTTTTGCGCTGACCGGTGGCCGGTTCCTGCCCGTCTAGCGTGACGATGGCAGACAGAATGCTGGAAATGGGCTGCGGCGTATAGAACTCGCCGGCTTTTTTGCCGGAGCCAGCGGCAAATTGGCCAATCAGGTATTCGTAGGCATCACCCAACGTGTCGCTATCGGTGGAAAATTGCGCCAGTCCTTTACCAATTTCGCTGATGATCTTGCACAGGCGTGCATTGCGCTCGTCGTAATTCTTCCCGAGTTTATCCGAGGCGAGATTAATCTCGGAAAACAGTCCCCGGAAGGTGCTGGCGAAAGATTCTGTTTCGATATATCCAAAGCCCTTTTGAAGCGTGTTCAGCAGGTACTCGCTCTGCTCGCGCGCCATCTCCGCGATGTTGCTCCACAGATATTGCGGCTCGATCACGTAATGCACCTTGCGACGCATTTGTTTTTCGAACTCAGGGACATCCTCCAGATTGCCCTCATACCAAAGCTGCAGCGGCGTGGAAGCCGAGCTCTCGAGTTGGGTGGGGTAGTCTGCCCCAAGCTCCTTTTTCGTAGCGGCCTCGTAGTTGTCAGACAGGTAGCGCAAGAAGAGGAACGCCAACATGTAATCGCGGAAATCGTCCGCGTTCATGGCGCCGCGCAATTGGTCGGCAATTGCCCAAAGGGTCTTTCCCAGCCTTTGTTTTTCGAGATCGGTCATAGTGTGTCTGCGCCCTCAACGGCTTGAGGAAATAAATCTGAGTTGAAGGGATAGCGATTCAGGAAGTCATACAGGATCTTCCGGAAGTAAGCCTTGTTCTCGTCCAGCATCTGCTGGGGCTCGAACAGTGAATAGTTGCCGTGACTCAGGATGTTGATCAGGCGCGCGTGCAAGATGCCATCAGGATCATCGTCTTCCTGCTTTATGCAAACCGAGAAGTTCTTGTGGCCGTGAAAGCTCGCCGTCTTCTCCAGAATGGTGCGCAGCATGTTGAAGTGATGGGTGAACAACCGGTCTTCCTGCACAGCCTGGTACAGCTCGGCCAGAGCTGCTACATGGTGAAAAAACGGCGTGTCGCCCGTTTCTTCACGCAACATATAGCCGCCATCTGTCGAGTTTTTGTTGACGAAATAGCGCTTTGCATTCTTCAATTCATTGCACAGCACATTGAAAAACAATGTGTGGTGCGTCGAAAGAACGGTCTTGAGCTTGCCGTTGGGGTGTTTGAGCAGTTGAGCTAGGTGATTGGCCACGGCAATAGCGTTGTGCTCATCCAGCGACGAAATCGGGTCGTCGATATAGAGATATTTAACCCACCTGTAAGCTTCGATCTCCCAGTCCGTAGCCAGTTCGACGATGGCAAGGAAAAAGCACCAAACAAAGATGTTTTCCTCACCGCGCGAGACCTTAATATTGTCGATTACCTGCCCGTTCACCGTGCGCGAGAAATGCACCGCCAACTCCTGCGTGTCGATGCGGAAATCGAAATCCGCGTAACGTCGCAGCAGCGGGCGAATTCGGTTGTCCATCTCGAGCTCAGCCAAGCCGACAAAGAAACGCGAGTCCGCGTTGAGGGTCAGCCGTCGGTCACTGTCACCGTCAAGGTCGTTGTCCCAGTGGAATAGGTCCTCGGTGAAAGCATTGAAGTAGAGCGTGTCGCGCGTTGCATCTTCTCCCTCACCCTGCTTGCCAAGGTTCTTGAATTCCATTGACAGGCGGGTCTTGCCGGTGCCGTTATAGGCATAGAGCAAGATGACCTTCTTGTTCTCCAATTCGTTCCGCAATTGGGCGGCCAGCGCAGCCAGGTCGGCGAAGGACTGTCCTGGCTTCACGCGTACACCTCATCGGGCCCTGGAAACAACAGTTGCATCAGGCGCTTCTTATGAGTTTTGAGGGTGTCAATCTTGCTGTTATGGACCGAAATGAGGCCGTCGAGGGAAGACAGGCTATCTGCGATTCGCTCCTGCTCAGAAGGCGAGGGGCATAGCAAAGGCACCTTGGCGAAGTCATCGTAGTAAAGACGTAATCTGTCTTCGGTCAAACCTCTCGAATGCGCAGTAAGAACTCGAAGCGTTTCTGGCAGCTTAAGCAAGAAATAGAAAAAAAGAGGGTTTACGCCTGCTTGCGGTTCGAGCACGATGTATGCGGGGCTAACCATGCAATCTAAAGGCGCAACTCCCAATGCACCTTGCCACATTCGCATCATGTTGTACGCAATATCGCCTCTGCGTACTATTTTGTTTCCGCCGGACTCTGCAACATCCTCGATTCTACGATCGAGTGAAGCGCGTGGCACTAACCCGTCGTTCATGGTTACGGAGTAAATTGGGAGCCTTGATTCCCCTTTTTCAGTTCTGTTTGAGAAGATTTGGCCGGCAGCGATTTTCGTCCAGTTACCAGCTTTCCGAAATTCCGGAAATCGCAGACGTGGAACGGTCTTTCCATCGCGGGGGAAAAGCTGCTGCATCAGGCCCTTTTTTTGAGTCTTGAGCGCATCGAGCTTTTGGGTTTCCGCTGTGATCAGTTTGTCGACGGAAGTTAAACTGTCGGCGATTTTTTGCTGCTCTTTCGGCGTGGAAACTGGCAACGGCATGTCCATAAAGTCATCATTTGTGATGCTAATGCGGTCATGTCTTACCCCGGTACTTGAAGCTCGGCGCATGTAATGATGCCAATGCGTCGACTTGAAATAGTGAGCAAAAAAATCGTTGTCGCTGCTGGCGAACCGGAAGACGGTATATAGGGGAGACATTACCCCCGTGCCAACATTGTTTTTGGAAATCGGTCCAACCGGCGCACTCGTCGACATGCGTGGGTTATAAACATAGTCGCCATTTTCAACAATGTAATAGCCTTCAAGATTTCCTTGATTGGCTATGTCTTTTTCGAAGTAGTCACGCTGATCGATCACGCCGTGCTCAGCGGAATTGGTTAGCACGCGAGTGTGTTCACCCTTAGCATTCTTGCTAGTGGATCGTTTAGCTAATTTTTTTAGCGGTTCAGCCTTCCACTCCACCGCCTCTCGAAACTCGGGAAAGCGCAACTGTGGCACCAGTACCCGTTTTTCGTTGTTCTCTCTGCTCATCGCGTCTACGTCCTTATTGCTCATACGCACTCAACCCCGAAATCTCGCGTCCCTGAGTGAGCTTGTGCAGCAGCGGCGTCAGGTCTTCCACCAGTGCCAATTCTTTTTGCGTGCGTGCCTTCCAGCCCAAGCCCAACGGTGCCATCAGCTCGCTCAGTGCTTCGCCGTCGAAGATGCTGCGGCGAAGCACTTCGTCCACAAAGGCTTGCAGCACATCCGCGGCCAGCCCGTGTTTGATCGCGATGTCGGTGAGTTCGCGGGCCTTCTTCTCGGCCTTGAAGCTCTCGTAACCGGCGCGGATTTGCGTTTCATCCAGCGCCTCGCCCACCGGTAGACCACGGATGTATTGGGCAATGTCCTCGCGCTCGTCGATGAACTTGGCGTCGGACTGGATCAGGCCGATAAGCTGCTCGCGGTTCAGTGTGAGTTTGCCGGGCTTCTCCTGTGTCATGCGGGCGATCAGCCCCATGATGTAGTCGTAGTCGATGACGGCAGAAGCAAAGAGGACAAACTCGAAATCGAGCTGCTGCACCTCGGGCGGGGCCAGATCGCCTTCTTTGTCCTGCTGCTCCTTGAGCCGTTTGGCGGTCTCCAAATACACACCTTTGAAACCTTGCAACTGCTCGGGTGGCGTGATCTGGCTGATCTGCGTTTTCTGCTCCGCGCTCAGGTCGGTGTACTGATCGAGCTGGGTCTTGAAGCGCTGCACTTCCTTGAACAAGTTGACGAACTGGCTGCGCGCGGCGTCGCCCTTGAGGTTAGCCACCTCTTCCGGTGCATTGACTAGCCCCTGCGACTGCATGAAGTCGGCCAGCTTCTGGGTGGCCGTCTGCAGACTGTCGATGACCTTGGGGGCAGGATCCACCAGCCAGATCTCGCGAGGATTGTCGATCTTCTCGCCGGAGAATAGCGCAATGGCTTCTTCCACGGGCTTTTGCTGTTGACGAAAGTCCAGGATGTTGCCGTAGGGCTTGCTGTCGTTGAGCACGCGGTTGGTACGCGAGAAGGCCTGAATTAGCCCGTGGTGCTTGAGGTTCTTGTCCACGTACAGGGTATTGAGGTACTTGGAGTCGAAGCCAGTGAGCAGCATGTCCACCACGATGGTGACATCGATCTTCTGGGCGTGCGGCAGATCGGCATTGGGGTATTGCTGATCCTTGATGCGTTTTTGCACGTCCTGATAGTACAGATCGAATTCGCCGATACGGTGGTTGGCGCCACAGCGAGCGTTGTAGTCGGCAATGATGCGGGTGAGTGCGGCTTTCTTGCCTTCGGGGTCCTCTTGGTTGTCTTCCTTTTCCTGCGGCAGGTCTTCCTGGATCTGCTGCACGTCCCTGTTGCCCTCGGCCGGCGGGGAAAATACGCAAGCCACGTTTAGCGGCTGGAATGTGTCGTCTTCTTCCAGCCTCTTGGCCTGAAGCGTTTTGAAAGCCTCGAAATACTCTATGGCGTCGTTGATGCGGGAGGTGGCCAGTACGGCGTTGAACTTGCGCCCGTTGGTGGCGGCATCGTGCTTGGCGAGGATCGTCTCGATGACCTTGGCCTTGGCCAAGCCTTCACCGGGCTTGGGCGGATTCTTGCCCTCGGGCTTGAAGTAGTCCACGTGGAAGCGCAGGACGTTGCGGTCTTCAATGGCGTGGGTGATGGTGTACTGGTGCAGGCAGCGCTGGAAGAGGCCGTCCGTGGTGCGGTAGCTGGCCTGTTGCCCCTCGACCTGTTGGTAGCTGGCGTTCTGCTCGAAGATGGGCGTGCCGGTAAAGCCGAACAACTGGGCGTTGGGAAAGAACTCCTTGATGGCCTTGTGGTTCTCGCCGAATTGCGAGCGGTGGCATTCGTCAAAGATGAACACCATACGTTGGTTGCGCAGTGGCTCAAGGCGTTCCTTGTAGTTGCGCTTGTTGGTGCCGTCGAGCGCCAAACCCAACTTCTGGATGGTAGTGACGATGACCTTGTCTGCGTAGTCGTCAGACAGCAGGCGGCGCACCAGCGTTTCGGTGTTGGTGTTCTCTTCGACGCACCCCTCCTGGAAGCGGTTGAATTCCTCTCGGGTCTGGCGATCTAGGTCTTTGCGGTCCACCACGAACAAGCATTTGTCGATGTCCGGATTGTCCTTAAGCAAGGTCGAAGCCTTGAATGAGGTGAGCGTCTTGCCGCTGCCCGTGGTGTGCCAGATGTAGCCATTGCCGCAGTTCTGGTGGATGCAGTCCACGATGGCTTTGACGGCATAGATTTGGTACGGCCGCATCATGAGCAGCTTTTGCTCGCTGGCCACCAACACCATGTAGCGGCTGATCATCTGCGCCAGGGTGCACTTAGCAAGAAATTTCTCGGCAAAGCTGCCCAGTTGCGTGATCTTCTTGTTGTCCTCGCTCGCGAACTGGTAAACAGGCAAGAAGCGTTCGTCAGCATTAAAGCTGAAGTGGCGCGCGTTGTTGTTGGCGAAGTACCAGGTATCGGTGCGGTTACTGACGATGAAGAGCTGGATGAAGCACAGCAGCGTCCTGCCGTACCCGTTGCCGGGGGCGCTTTTGTAATCGACGATCTGCTGCATGGCCCGGCGCGGGCTGACGTCTAGGGTCTTCAGCTCAATTTGCACCACCGGCACACCGTTGATCAGCAGCATCACATCGTACCGGTGATGGCTGTTGTCGGTGTTGATACGCAACTGATTGACCACTTCGAAGTCGTTCTTGCACCAGTCGCGGATGTTGACGAGGGTGTAGTTCAACGGCGTTCCGTCATCGCGCTCGAAGCTGTTGATGTTGCGCAGCGTCTGGGCGGCGTTGTAAACGTCGGGAGTGGTGATGCTGTCGAGCAGGCGCTGAAACTCGCTGTCGGTCAGTCGGACCCGATTGAGCGCCTCGAACTTCGCGCGGAAATTGGCTTCGAGAGCGGCGCGGTCACGGATTTCGGGCCGGTAACTATACTTGAGATCGCCAAGCTTCGTGATCAGTTCCAGCTCGATCTGGTTTTCTGTCGAGGTCATGAATTCGTTCCTGCCATAGATGGCCCGTTGGATTGCCGGGCAGTCTGCCTCGGGTAGTTCATCGAAACCACGTCGGGCGCACCCTTTGGCTGCTTCATTCTCGCTCTCGTTGATCCCAGGGAAGGTCTTACTTCTTGGGTCAACGACTCGCAGCATTTTTGCTTCCCCGTGTCGCGGACCTTGGATTATATCGGTACAGCCCGGTACATTCGGGTCAGTCAGCGCTTCGGCTGTAGCTAAACGGCCGGCTTGTTACCCAGGCTGCGTGAGCAGGCCGTCAGACCGCAAGAAGCCCCGGTTGAAGTTTCTGGGCATAGTCAGCGACAGGGCGCTAATGCTCGACATGTGGTCATATCTCCGCTAGCTGACATCACCCACGCACGTAGTCGGCCTAGTCAGAGCTAGCAATCGAGAGAGAGGTGATTGAAACATCGGCGTGCAAAGGGCAACCGGACGCGCAAATGTCCAAATTTCTCTGCTGACGAATGCCGTTAGTTGACGGACTTGGGCTGACGTGTGTGTGGCCGTCGGGCCTTGTGTTGCATCTCGTCACTGGTGGTTCGACGACAGGTGGGTGGGGATGTCTGAAGCTCATCGCTACCCGTATGCAGCCCTGTTTGCGCGTGCGTCATGAAGAGCGTGATGCCGGCCACCGTGCACTCGGAAATATTCATCCTTCGCAACGGGGTCAATTCGTGAGTTGATAAGCTTTACTTTCCAGCCGGCCGTTCTTCCGCCGAGCAGTTCCCACAGCAGTTGAAGATCAACTGGATGGTCGTAGCAAATCACCGGGCGCTGTTTTAGCCCGGTGAACATTGACATCCAGATTCGTACCGCGTCACGCAAGGCTGCTCGTTCCATTACTTGCGTTGGATCTGCGCCTAGCAGGGGCAGGACGCTGGCCCGAACAAAGGCGCTGCAAGCGCTCCTATCCACATGCGCTTGCTCCGCATAGAACTCGGGTCCATCCTCGGCGACCATGGCTACGCTTATCAAGCGCGGCGCGGCGATATCCGTAAACTCCGTGTCGATGAAGATTCTCCGCTCCCATGGATGTAAAGTACCCACGCATCATCTCCTACAATTTGTTTGCTCGTCAGGCCGAGCAATTTCTGATGGTCGTTTAAATTTCACTTAGGTCTTGATGGAAGTGTTAAGTGCTTCTGACGCAAGCTCGACGTCTCGACGACGATAGATGTTCTGGCGGCTACCATCCGCTTTCGGACCACAAATCGGCGCTATCCCTATGTCGGAAAACATTGCCATAACGGCATCAACCGACAGAGACGCAGTCTTAGCAAGCTCGATCGCAGTCACATAGCGTTGTTCGAAGTCCAATAGGGCGGCTGGCGTAATCAGAGTGACGGTTCGTCGCCCGCGAATGGCTACTTGTCCTTTTAGTAGACCAGATTTTACTAAGTGATACGCAACATCTTGCTTGATATGAAGATGAACTGCCGCTTCGGGAATTGTCACGCCCCCGACGCAACATTGTTGTCGATGCCAGTTGAGGAATTCCTCTCGTCCAAAAATTGCGCCGGCGATTCCTCGGGCACTCTCATCCCATCGACTCAAGTTGATATGCTGCTCTTGTACTGCGCGAATGAGGGATACGAATTCTGCTCGCTGCGACAAAAAATATTTGCTGACTTCGGCGAACGAAATCTCGCGATCTGGACATGCCACAGCTTCGCCGCAACTTTTGATGCTATCGATCAACTCCGACGCCTCGCTACGCCGGAAAAGCGACGTCGAGATCAGTCCGTGAGTTACGGTCCTACGTTTCAGTATGCCAACGTCAGCGAGTTGTTCTACCCGGGGCATCGAAATTCCAAGAAGTAAGCTCATGGTCCGCAGGCTGATCTCATCCGCGAGCTCTTGCTTAAGCGACGAAAGGGCGGTTCGCTTGATTAGGGTGAAGTGCCGTCGGACGCCTCCCGGTTTGGGGATCTCCGTAACGCCGACTCGTGTGGTCAAGGCATGAAGGGTCGCAGCTCGGATTCCAAGTTGACGAGCGGCAACGGTTGCGGCGACATACGCCTGCGATTGAATATCGCCATCTGTCGCCCAATGACGGCGCTTGTCCAGAGTATTCATGGACTGGTCACGCATGTACCCCCGGAAACCGTCGAGAAGGAAGTTCAGATCGGGCGCAAGTTCGTGAAACAAGAACTTCTTTAGTCGACGCACGCGCGGTGATTGCAGCGAAGTCTCGGCGGCGTCTCGGATCGATCGCTCTTCCTCCCGAAGAAAGTCGTGAAACTTATATGGCCAGTCGGTCAAGCGTGAATAGGCAGCAGCTACAAGTCGGGAAGTATCCGACAGCGTAAGGTTGCGCCACTCTTTGGGCGTCAACATGTACTCAGTTGTCTCCGTCGTCGCGCCAAGGTGGCAAATCAACGACGCGACGGAGGGCAAGCTGAGATCTTCAAGCGCGCTAATCCGTCGTCCGACCGCGTCCTCCTGCACACCGGTCGCTCTCACAAACGCATGCCAAATATGGAGAGCGGCGTCGACGCTAGAGCGACTCGCGTCGACTTGTTCCCATGACGAGATCTCACTGCCGCAGCGACATCTCATCATCGACGCTCGCCTCCAACAAAGTTTGCTCCCACACGCAAGGCATGTGTCTACCAACTCCGTGCCGTGTATGTGGCAAGCGACGTATAGGCGATGTTCCCATATTGCTCGCCAGTACGGCGCCGTTAGCAGGCACGCAACGCAGCACCTTGCTCGCCGGCCAAGACAAAATTTTTGGTCAAATCCTGGCGGAACTACGACAGGCGTGCCCAACTCACCGAGCCATTTGGGCATAAAACCAAAAATGGCGGTACCCACGAGATCACGAAGGTGTGCGCGGAGACCATCGATACGCTGCAGCCACTCGACAGCTGGATACGCGTTAGCTTCCGCCAATCGCAGAAGAAAGCCCTGGGCGCTTTCGAAGGGACGAGTCGGTGGGAGGTTGATCAACGGGGCTTTCACGATTGATCCTTCACTAACGGCGTCGCGTGCCGCGAGTTTCCCCTCGACGACTGGTGGGCGCAAACGGTTCGCCTGGCTGATCCAGACGACGAAACGAGAATTTCGGATGAAATGGATTCAGCTCGTTCTGTCCACCGCGCCAGATCTCTTGAACGAAGGCCTGTTGTAACAAGGATCGATCGATACATGGCTGGTTCGCAGCCACCATCAGTTCGAATGCTCCGGTCGTGAGCCGTCTGACGTATCCGATTAGGCCGTTGGTTGCCATGTATATCCGGCGCGCGGTTTCCGCCTCGGCAAAGTCTGAGCGGCGTTGACAGGGAAGCATTTCATCCAAGGCATTCAGTATTGTTCGGAATTCAATCTCTTCGTCTTCGCACTCAATTGAAAACGGTGCAAGTTCTATACGAGCCGAAAATCGGCGCCGAAGTTGCTCGTTAAGCGTAAGGATTGCCGTTGATCTTGGCAAACCCATTAGCAAACACGGTATTCGCGCATCTTCCACGAAGCTTTTGAGCCAGTCGGCTACCGATTGCGGCGAATTGTGAGAGCCATGGTCGAGAAAATGTTGAAGCTCATCAACGATGAGCATCTGAACCCGACACTGACGCATAAGCGTGAGCGCCCGTAGCCGCTTGACTTCAGCGTTGCCAAGGCTTGCCAGTGGATCCCCGAGTGCAACAAGCATTGCCTGCGCCAGGCTCTTCAACGTCGGTGACGTTGGAGTTTCGACAACGAGGATCGGCTTAATGTGGGCATCTTCGCTTTCTGATTCCGGAAGTATCGATCGGATATAACGAGCAATCCATGTTTTTCCAGTGCCAGACTCACCTACAAGAAGGGTGTGGCGTGGATCTGCACCATGTCGCGATAAATCGAGGACGTGCTGTAAGCGCGCAACAACGTCCTTAAATTGCCGATGAGGAATGAGAATGCGCTCCACTTCCTTCATCCGAGCGTAGTCGTTATCGGCAAACGGTCGATCAATCATGTAGACACCTTTCCGTTTGGAGAGCCATCCAGCAGCAAACCGACAAGCTTTGGCAGCTCGGACACAGGTACAGCCGACTGCTTCTCAATGTGACGTTCCGGCTTTCTGCGGGCTGTTTTGTCAGTCGCCGTTGCGAATATGTCCGCAGCTTCTGTTCCGATACCGCGCCACGCCGCGCTCTTTTGTCGCTTTCGTTGTGATTTACTTAGGGCAAACTCGGAGACCAGCATTCGGATCTCGCTTTTTGCCTGCGCAAGGGCACTTTGGTCGACTAGCCCTTTGCCAGTTTCTCGCGCGCGTGCACAAAGCAATCTGTGTTGCTCTCGCGTCAGGCCGTTCGTGTATTCCTGATCAAGCGCCGGCACGATGACGGGGATTTTGGTGTCGGGATCGATGACCGCAATGCGTGAAACGTCATCGAAGTACGAAATTACGTCGACCGCGACTCGAGGCCCATGTTTGCTGCGGATCTGCAGAAGTGCGGGATCGTTGTAGCGCAAGTTGTCGAGTTCAATGCCGTGATGAGACAGCGTTCGAGTATGCGTTTCCCCGATCGTGATATCGACGTCCTCAATGCTCGGCGGCAGCACTGGCGGAAAGTGCATCGCTCCCGTAACCCACTTCTCGTGCGGTGTAGTTTCGATTCCTCGATGGAGGGAGTGTGCGTAGACGTCAACAATCCAACGCGTAAGGACATGCAGTAGCTGATCGTACGTGATCAACGCCTGTTCCTGCGGATCGTAATCTTCTCGATGAAACCATCGAGCGAAACTCGTTCCGGGCAGCGCGTGCGCAAACTGGAAATTCAATGTTTTCAGGAAGCGTTCAACGGCACCTTTGAACCACGGTTTGCGTTTTGGGCAAAACGTTACGATCATGCCCAGCTCTAACGCGACCCTCTTCAGTTCGTCGCTGTGAAACTCTAGTCCGTTATCGCAGACTAGTTCGCGAATTTTTCCATGGCACGGCCAGTCGTGTTGCAGATCCGAATAGCGCTCTCGCAGGTCAGCCTTCGGTATTATCGCGTGCCGCAAGCACCGGAGGACGGCGTGCACTGAGGGCCCCTGAAATCCGACGTGTATACCGACCGGCATTCTTGAATAGCGATCTAGTGCGATGGTTACCGTCGGACGGCCCAGTGGTAGCTTTGTCCGCTCGTCGATCACAAAAAGATCCAGAGGTGAGTGATCGATCTCGACGCGCTCGAGGATTCGTTCAACATGGACGCCGCGGCCACTAGTGCGAAACGTGATGTTCGCTATGCGCTTTCCGCGGCGGGCCACCTCGACATCAAATGCATCAAGGTAACGGATCGCCCGATACACTGTGGCAAGGCTCGGCATTCGAACCTTCTCGTTCTCGCTGCGAAATTCATTTTCGCGATCTATCCGGTAGCGAAGGTCAGCACACACGTCGGTTACGGAGCCTCGTTCCCGCACCATGTATATTGAGTCGATCGATTGCTGCAGCAAATTTAGGCTCGCAATAGGTAACCTGCTGCCACCGCCTCCTCGACGGTCGAACCGATCAATCAGCACTCTATTGTCACCCTCTGCTCGTGAAACGCTACGAGCCCATCTGTAAACACTGATAGCGCTCGGTGGATAAGGGTCGTTCAATTCTTGTGCACATTCCTGAATGAGCGGCGTAAGCACAGCCGGCGTCGAGACTATCGGGCCGCTAGCGAGCAGCATGTCAAGGTACTTCTTTTTTCGAAGAGCGTTCTCTCGGACACGGTTAGGGAACGTTGACAGCGGACGCCCCAACCGCGAGGGCAGTGGATCGGCAATGTTCGTGGGCTCGTCCAGAAAACGCAGCCGGCCAGATTGATACTGCCTCTGTAGCTCAGGGGTTGATGTCACCGTTAATGCGCCGTTGGACACCGCAATTAGGTGCGCGAGTCCATCCGCGGTGAGATGCACGATCCTGTGAGGTTGATCGTCCAGCATGACGGACACACCAACCTTAAAAATATAGTTCTTCATCACACGGCTCACGGTTTTGTATGGACAAAGCGGTCAATTCACTCAACGGCTGACGCAGATCGCAGGTAAGTAGATCTTGCGCAAGGAATCGCCAAACTTCCTCGTTTGATCCGAGATGAACGCGCGCGTGTGCGATCGTCAGGAATGGCTCGTGGAGGAGCGGTGCCACGGCCAGTCGTCGTTGTAGCCCTGACATTGGTTTGCCCAAATAGGGGAACAACATGTTCAGGTTAGACAGAAGCGCGCCGCTACGAATCTGGGTGTCAGTCAAAACCCGAAACAGCACGCCTCGCTCGGAAAAATGTTCCCCAATTCGCCGCAACCGCCGCACTTCGTCTGGCGCGAGCGCTTTTTCTTCTGGTTTGACTTCAATGAGTAGTACTGTGCCGCTGGCAAGGGTGAGTTCAAAGTCGGGTGTGTACTTCCGCGATCTACCTTCGAACAGGTAGTGGGTCGAGTAGGGCTGCTCTCGATAGCGGATGACGCCGCGAGAGAACTCGAAGAGAAGCAAGGCGTCACGCTCGATCAATGACTCGAACGCCACTGATCTGCCTGACTTTCGGGAAGGGAAGCGGCCGCGGAAAATCCCGCCGGTGGGCCGAACTACTTGTCGTGCGGGGGTATGATGAATTCCCTGCCTGGCCGTCGACATGACGGCGGCATGCGGAATGTTTTGCATGATTCGCTCCGCTCGCAAATTAAAAGGGCGCGTTAAACCCTCTCGACTTGCGAGATCAGAAAAAATTGGGCGCAAAAACTTGACCGCGGGCGGGGGATTGACGATACTTCGATTGTCCAGATCGGGTAGCGTCAGCTCCCACCAGCGGGGCAAGCTTCCAATAGGGGGTTTGCTCCGTTTTTACATTTCACTCTCCATTTTTCGCTCTCCGCAAGTTCGCAGAGTGAGCGCTGTCTTGCTTAAAATTAGCATCTTTTTCCAGCGAAGCCGTTATTTTATTGATTGTCGGCGCTAGGTCAATAATTATTGCGGTATTTTTCTGCTGGGAGTCGACGATGCTAAGTGATATATGCAATGACTTGGAGTTGCTGGGAGTTTTATCTATTTATTGTTCGAGCTATTTTCGCTGGTGCAATATGCAATATTTATTGCATTAAGACCTGGTAGTTATGGTGTGTGGGGTTTTTGGCGCCTAAAAATAAAATAGCCCGGAAGACTTGAGCAGTCACCCGGGCTATAACAGTGGCCAAATTTTCACGAATAGTGAGAATTAATTTTCATCTCAGTGACAATTTTTTCACTAACTCTGACAACCTACAGCCTTAGACGTCAATATTCCCCGCCCGCAACGCATTCGACTCAATAAACGCCCGTCGCGGCTCGACGTCATCCCCCATGAGGGTAGTAAAGATCCCATCCGCAGCAATCGCGTCTTCGATCTGCACGCGCAGCAGTCGCCGCACCGTCGGATCCATCGTCGTTTCCCACAGCTGCCCGGGGTTCATTTCCCCCAGCCCCTTATACCGCTGCTTCGAAACGTTCCGCTCCGCATCCGCCAGCAGCCACTTCATCGCGCTCTTGAAGTCCGTCACAGCCATGCTGCGCTCACCGCGCTTGATGACTGCACCTTCCCCAATAAGCCCCTTGAACGTATTCGCGGTGGTCACGAGCTGCTGATAATCCGCCGTGTGCTGGAATTCCTGGTCGATGACCGAAACCCGCACGTTGCCGTGATGCGTACGCTCGACATGCAGCGACCGCTGTTCGCGAACCGGGTCATACGAAGGCACCACGCGCACTTCGTTCTTCAGCGCTTCATCATGCAACGCGGCATGCAGCGCCTTAGCCGAAGCCTCCGTCGAAGCCTCGTTGGACAGATCGATCACCACCCCGTCCATGATCGCTTCAAGCGCGGCCGGGTCATACAACCGGCTCAACCGTTCGATCACGCTCTTCGACAGCAGATACGACCGCGCCAGCTCCCCGAGCGCATCGCCCGAAATCACGGCCGCATTCTCACCCGGCACCAGCTCCGACCCTTGCAGCGCCAACCGCAGCATGTGCGCGTTGAGCTCCACGTCATCCTTCAGATACCGCTCGTCCTTGCCCGCCTTGAT
Organism: Burkholderia sp. Se-20378; assembly: GCF_017104665.1. Classification (NCBI taxonomy): domain Bacteria; kingdom Pseudomonadati; phylum Pseudomonadota; class Betaproteobacteria; order Burkholderiales; family Burkholderiaceae; genus Burkholderia; species Burkholderia sp. Se-20378. The sequence goes on from NZ_JAAGPG010000053.1 coordinate 24,528, forward strand.
CTTGTAAAGCGGCGGCTGCGCGATATACACGTACCCGCGCTCGATCATGTCCGGCATCTGGCGATAGAGGAACGTGAGCAGCAGCGTCCGGATGTGCGCACCGTCCACGTCCGCGTCGGTCATGATGATGATGCGGTGATAGCGGAGCTTGTCGAGGTTGTAGTCCTCTTTGCCGATCCCGCAGCCAAGCGCGGTCACGAGCGTGACGATCTGTTCCGACGACAGCAGCTTGTCGTAGCGCGCCTTCTCGACGTTCAGCACTTTGCCGCGCAGCGGCAGGATTGCCTGGAACTTGCGATCGCGACCTTGCTTGGCCGAACCACCTGCCGAGTCACCCTCGACGATGTAGATTTCGCACTTCGCCGGGTCTTTCTCCTGGCAGTCCGCGAGCTTGCCGGGCAGGCCGACGCCGTCGAGCACGCCCTTGCGGCGCGTCATCTCGCGAGCCTTCCGCGCCGCATCACGTGCGCGAGCAGCCTCAACGATCTTCCCGCAGATGATCTTCGCGTCGATCGGCGTTTCCAAAAGGAATTCTTCCAGCGCCTTCGCCACAACTTCTTCAACCGGCGCACGAACCTCGGAAGAAACCAGCTTGTCCTTCGTCTGCGAACTGAACTTCGGCTCCGGCACCTTCACGGAAAGCACGCACGACAGCCCTTCGCGCATGTCGTCGCCGGTCGTTTCGACCTTCGCCTTCTTCGCGATTTCGTTGTCGGTGATGTACTTGTTGATGACGCGCGTCATCGCGGCCCGCAGGCCGGTCAAGTGCGTGCCGCCGTCGCGCTGCGGAATGTTGTTCGTGAAGCACAGCACGTTCTCGTTGTAGCTGTCGTTCCACTGCATCGCGACTTCGACGCCCACGCCATCCTTCTCACCGGTGGCGAAGAACACCGTCGGGTGCAGGTTGGTCTTCGTCTTGTTGATGAACTCGACGAAGCCCTTCACACCGCCGGCGAACGCGAAATCGTCTTCCTTGCCCGAACGAAGATCGGTCAAACGAATCCGCACACCGTTGTTCAGGAACGAAAGCTCACGCATCCGCTTCGCGAGGATGTCGTAGTGATATTCAACCGTGCCGAAAATCGTCGGATCGGCCATGAAGTGCACTTCGGTGCCGCGGTTCTCGGTGTCACCGGTCACGAGCATCGGCGACACTTCCACGCCGTCCACCGTCTCGAGCACGCGATCCTGCGCGACGCCGCGATGGAACTCCATGAACCGCTTCTTGCCGTCACGGCGCACCGTGAGGCGCAGCCAGCTCGACAGTGCGTTCACGCACGACACACCCACGCCGTGCAGGCCACCGGACACCTTGTAGCTGTTCTGGTCGAACTTGCCGCCGGCATGCAGCTCGGTCATCACGATTTCTGCCGCACTACGCTTCGGCTCGTGCTTGTCGTTCATCTTCACGTCGGTCGGAATCCCGCGGCCGTTGTCGGTCACGGAAATCGAGTTGTCGGCGTGAATCGTCACGTGGATGTCGTTGCAGTACCCGGCCAACGCTTCGTCGATCGAGTTGTCGAGCACCTCGAACACGAGGTGATGCAGACCGGTGCCGTCCGACGTGTCGCCGATGTACATCCCGGGGCGCTTGCGCACCGCTTCCAGACCTTCGAGGATCTGGATCGACGAAGCGCCGTAGCTGCTGTTATCGGGTTGCGGATTGTGCTGTTCACTCATGGATATCTTCCGGTTCTGCGAGGCCACTCAAGCGGCGGCATGGTGCGTTTCCTTGCGAAAACGCCGGGCCGCTCCAGTTTTCCTGGCCCGTCCGAGGTGCCGGAAAGGCACCAAAGGGACGGGTTGTCGGTTCGCCATAAAAACGCCAAAGGGGCTTGCCGCCCCCTGGTGTGTGTCGTGATGTCGCGCGCGTCAGATGCGCATCGGCATCACGACATACTTGAACTCGTCGTTCTCGGGCACGGTAATCAGCGCGCTCGAGCTGGCGTCGCCGAGGCTCACCTGCACGGTGTCGACCTTCAGGTTCGCGAGCACGTCGAGCAGATACGTGACGTTGAAGCCGATGTCGACGGTATCGCCCTGGTAGGCGATTTCCAGTTCTTCCTGCGCCTCTTCCTGATCGGCGTTGGTCGACATGATCTTCAGCTGGCCCGGCGCGATGATGCAGCGCACGCCCTTGAATTTGTCCGAGGTCAGAATCGCCGCGCGCTGCAGCGAACGCTGCAGTTCTTCACGGCCGATCTCGAACGTGTTCTTGTGCGCCTTCGGGATCACGCGCTGGAAGTCGGGGAACTTGCCCTCGACGAGTTTCGACACGAGCTCGACCTGGCCGAACGTGAACTTGGCCTGGGTTTGCGCGATGTCGATGGTGACGGTGTCGTCGATGTCTTCGAGCAGGCGTTGCAGCTCGAGAATCGTCTTGCGCGGCACGATAACTTCCTGGCGGCCGAACGTGCCGCCTTCGAGCTTCATCGACGAGAACGCGAGGCGGTGGCCGTCGGTGGCCACGGCCATCAGCTGGTCGCCGTCGACGACGAGCAGCATGCCGTTCAGGTAGTAGCGGATGTCCTGCTGCGCCATCGCGAAGTGCACCATGCCGAGCAGCTGGCGGAACGACTTCTGCGGGACGGTCAGCGTGGCGCCGAAATCCTTCGCCTGCGCGACGGTCGGGAACTCGTCGGCCGCCAGCGTCTGGAGTGCGAAACGGCTCTTGCCGGATTGAACGGTGAGGCGCTTGTCGGCGAGCGACAGCGTGACCTGGCCGTCAGGCATCGCGCGCAGGATGTCGAGCAGCTTGCGCGCCGCGACGGTGGTCGCGACCTGGTCGCCGCCGACGCCGAAATCGGCGCGCGTGGTGATCTGCAGCTCCAGGTCGGTCGACAGGAACGAAACGTCCGAGCCGTTCTTGGTGATCAGCAGGTTGGCGAGGATCGGCAACGTATGGCGGCGTTCGACGATGCCGCTGACCGTTTGCAGCGGCCTGAGGAGGGTGTCTCGTTCGGTCTTGACCAGTTGCATAGAGTTCCTTCGTTGAGTAACGGCCTGCAGCGCAGCAGCCTCGCAGCGCCCCGCCGGCCGGGCTCTTGGCCCGCCACCACCGGGGCGGTCAAACCAGTATTGTGCCTCAAAACCGAACCGCCCCCCTTAAATTGGGGCGGAGGCCGAATTATCAAGCGCGCCGCGCGCTCAGCCCTTCAGCGTCTGTTCCAGCACGTGCAGCTCGTGGTTGAGCTGCGCGTCCTTGCTGCGTTCGTCGGCGATTTTGCGCACCGCGTGCAGCACGGTGGTGTGGTCGCGCCCGCCGAACAGCTCGCCGATTTCCGGGAGGCTCTTCTGCGTGAGTTCCTTCGCGAGATACATCGCGATCTGCCGCGGCCGCGCGATGTTCGCGGGACGCTTCTTCGAGTACATATCCGCGACCTTGATGTTGTAGAAGTCGGCGACGGTCTTCTGGATGTTCTCGACCGAAATCTGCCGGTTCTGCACGGTCAGCAGGTCCTTCAGCGCTTCCTTGGTCAACTCGATCGAGATCTCGCGGCCGTGGAACTTCGAATACGCGAGGATCTTGCGCAGCGCGCCTTCGAGTTCGCGCACGTTCGAGCGCAGGTGCTTCGCGACGAAGAACGCGACGTCCTCCGACAGGTTCACGCCTTCCGACTGCGCCTTGCGCATCAGGATCGCGACGCGCATTTCCAGCTCGGGCGGCTCGATCGCGACGGTGAGGCCCGAGTCGAAGCGCGAGATCAGGCGATCGTCGATCCCCGAAATCTCCTTCGGGTACGTGTCGCTGGTGATGATCACCTGCGCCTTGTTCGCGACCAGCGCCTCGAACGCGTAGAAGAATTCCTCTTGCGTGCGCGACTTGCCGGAGAAGAACTGAATATCGTCGATCAGCAGCAGGTCGAGCGAGTGGTAGTAGCGCTTGAAGTCGTCGAACGCCTTGCGCTGGTACGCCTTCACCACGTCGGACACGTATTGCTCCGCGTGGATGTAGCGGATCCGCGCGCCGGCCTTGTCGAGCAGCAGCTGGTTGCCGATCGCGTGGATCAGGTGGGTCTTGCCGAGGCCGACGCCGCCGTACAGGAACAGCGGGTTGTACGAGATGCCCGGGTTGTCCGCGACC
>NZ_JAAGPG010000540.1:0-5687 GCF_017104665.1 Burkholderia sp. Se-20378
CTTCGCGATGCTGCAGCGCTTCCTGCCGTCGGGCCGCAGCGTCGCGATCGGCGTGCCGTTCCTGTGGCTTGCCGTGTTCTTCGCGCTGCCGTTCGTGCTGGTGCTGAAGATCAGCTTCGCCGACCAGATGCTCGGCATCCCGCCGTACACCGCGCTTGCGCGGCTGGAGGCGGGCACCGTGCAGGTCGTGCTGTCGCTGAAGCATTACGCGCTGCTGCTGCAGGACGACCTGTACCTGAACACCTACGTCAGCTCGCTGAAGATGGCCGCCGCATCGACGCTGATGTGCCTGCTGGCCGGCTACCCGATCGCGTACTTCATTGCGCGTTCGGCGCCGGCCCGTCGCAACCTGCTGATGATGGCCGTGATGCTGCCGTTCTGGACGTCGTTCCTGATCCGCGTCTATGCGTGGGTCGGGATCATGAAGGACGACGGGCTGCTGAACCACGTGCTGGCGGCGCTCGGCGTGATCGCGACGCCGCTGCGCCTGTATCACACCGACGCGGGCGTCTACATCGGGATGGTCTATTCGTACCTGCCGTTCATGGTGATGCCGCTGTATGCGCACCTCGTGAAGATGGACCTCACGCTGCTCGAGGCCGCGAACGATCTCGGCGCGACGCCGTGGTCCGCGTTCTGGCGCATCACGCTGCCGTTGTCGAGGAACGGCATCGTCGCGGGCAGCCTGCTCGTGTTCATCCCGGCGGTCGGCGAATACGTGATCCCCGAGCTGCTCGGCGGCGCGAACACGCTGATGCTCGGTCGCGTGATGTGGGATGAATTCTTCAACAACATGGACTGGCCGATGGCGTCCGCGGTGACGGTGACGATGGTGCTGCTGCTGCTCGTGCCGATGGCGCTGCTCCACTACAGCCAGACCGAAGCGGAGGCCAGGCCATGAACCGCGCGAATCGCATCCTGTCCGCGTGCGTGCTGGGCGCGGGCTTCCTGTTCCTGTACATCCCGATCGTCAGCCTGGTCGTGTACTCGTTCAACGCATCGAAGCTGGTGACGGTGTGGTCGGGCTTCTCGCTGAAGTGGTACGGCGCGCTGCTGCACGACGACGAACTGCTCACGGCCGCGTGGCTGTCGCTGAAGATCGCGCTGCTGACGGCCACCGCGTCGGTCGCGATCGGCACCTGGGCCGGCTTCGTGCTCGCCCGCATGGGGCGCTTTCGCGGCTTCACGCTGTATGCCGCGATGATCAACGCGCCGCTCGTGATTCCGGAAGTGATCCAGGGCATCTCGCTGCTGCTGCTGTTCGTCGCGATGCAGCAGACCTTCGGCTGGCCGGCCGGGCGCGGCTGGCTGACGATCTGGATCGGCCACGTGATGCTGTGCCTGTCGTTCGTCGCGGTGATCGTGCAGTCGCGCGTGAAGGAGCTCGACCGCTCGATCGAGGAAGCCGCGCTCGATCTCGGCGCGCGGCCGTGGAAGGTGTTCTTCGTGATCACGCTGCCGCTGATCGCGCAGGCGCTGGTGTCCGGCTGGCTGCTCGCGTTCACGGTGTCGATCGACGACGTGATCCTGTCCGCGTTCCTGTCGGGCCCCGGGTCGACGACGCTGCCGCTCGTCGTGTTCTCCCGCGTGCGGATGGGGCTCAACCCGGAGATGAATGCGCTCGCCACGGTGTTCATCACGGTCGTGACGATCGGCGTGGTCGTCGTGAACCGCGCGATGCTGGCCCGCGAGCGGCGGCAGGCGCGCGATACGCTGATGTGGCACGCGGCGTCTTCGTCCGAGGCATCCGACACCCGTGCGTCGCCCTCCGCGATGCCACCCGCGCGCCCGCCGGCCGCGCCGCCGCTGCACGACCGCATCCCGCATCCCACGAAGTGACGAACGACAAGGAGACATTCCATGAAAAAGAAGATGCTCTGCGCGCTGATCGCCGGAGCGCTGCCGGGGCTGGCCGCGGCGAACTCGAGCACCGACCAGATCCGGACGCTGCAGCAGCAGATCGCGGTGCTGCAACGGCAGATGAGCGCGCTGCAGTCGCAGCTCGGCGCGAAGCCTTCGGTTGCACCGGTCGCCTCCAACGCGGCGACCGGCGCGGCGGCTGACCCGTCCACACCCGGCTACGGGCAGGCGCCTGCCGTGCTGACCAACGATGATGTGTCGGACATCCGGCAGCAGGTCGCGAACCAGCAATTGAAGGTCGATTCGCTGACCGATGCCGCGCGCACGGGCCCGATCGCCGGGCTGTCGGTGACGGGCTACCTCGACCCGACCTACGTTTACAACCGGGGGGCCGGCACGTCGTCGTTCCAGTTCGCGAACCACGAGAATGCGTACACCTACTACAACAGCACGTTCGGCGATGTGTTCCTCGACATCAAGAAGACGTTCGGCGTCGGCCCGACCGCGCCGTCCGCGGAAATCACGCTGATGCCGAACCGCGGCGCGGGCCTGTCGATGATGACGGGCAGCGGCGCGAGCGGCCTGGATATCATCAACACGGCCGTCCTGACCGTGCCGCTGTCGGGCACGACGGCGCTCACCGGCGGGCTCGTGACGGGCTTCGCCGGTTACGAGTACCAGCAGTCGAGCCAGATGCTCACGCTCACGCACAACCTGCTGTACGACTTCTCCGATCCGGGCTCGTCGATCGGCGCGGGCCTCAACTACCAGAGCGCGGACGGCCACTGGGCGTGGAAGTTCTTCGTCGGCAACGAGCAGTTCCGCAGCGCGGGCGCGGTCACGCAAACCGGCGTCAACGCGCTCGGCGACCCGATCACGACCAGCAACAAGGTGCCGACCTTTACCGCACGCGTCGATTACCTGCGCGGCAGCGCGCTCGACGTCGGCGGCTCGATCAGCATCGGCCGGCAGACGCTGCCGAGCGCGGTCGATCCGGCGACCGGCAACGTGCGCTACGGCGTGGGCGGCAACGCGCCGAGCGCATATGGCGCGTTCTTCTTCGGCGAAGCCGATGCGACCTACACGCTCGCCGACGCGCAGTACAACGCCGAGTTCGACTACGGCCAGCAGCAGCACGGCGCGTTCAACGGCGGGCTCGCGCAGTGGTTCGGGCTGTCGCTGCTCGCGCACCGCAAGTTCAACGCGCCGGTAGTCGGCCGCATGGGCGCGACGCTGCGCTACGACCTGCTCGTGAACCGGAAGAACGGTGGCGGCGGATCGTCGATCGGCCTGAACGGCAACGGGATGGATCCGTACAACGGCTTCGGCATCGATGCCGACTGCCTCGCGATGTCGAAGGCGACCGGCGGCGTCGGCTTCGAGTGCAAGGGCGCGACGCGGCAGGCCGCCGCGTTCGACCTGCTGTTCTACCCGACCCAGCAAGTGACGGTGAAGGTCGAATACCGGCACGACTGGGCGAGCAACAAGGTCTTCCTGCGTCACGACGGGTCGTACGAGAAGTCGAACGACCTGCTGGCCACCCAACTCATCTACGCGTTCTGACGCGACGCCGTTCGCGAGTCTTGCATATGCTCAAGTTCGAAAACCAGCAACATGTTCAGTCCTACTATGCAGCGACGGCCAACAGCCGTGCGCGGCATCCGTCGCTCGACGGGGCCGTGACGGCCGACGTCTGCGTGATCGGCGGCGGGCTCACGGGCCTGTCCGCGGCACTCGAGCTCGCCGAGCGCGGCCATTCGGTGGTGCTCGTCGAGGCGTCGAGGATCGGCTGGGGCGCGAGCGGGCGCAACGGCGGCCAGCTGATCGCCGGGTACGCGTGCGACATCGATACGTTCTCGGCCTACCTGCCGGAGGACGACGTGCGGCGCGTCTGGGCGATGGGGCTGGAGTCGGTCGAGATCGTCCGGCAGCGGGTCGAGCGGTACGGCATCGATTGCGACCTGACCTCCGGCTTCGTGACCGCAGCGAACAAGCCGCGCCATCTCGATGGGCTGCGTGCGTGGCGCGATACCGCGGCGAGCCGCTTCGGCTATCGCGGCTACGAATTCATCGAGCGCGCCGACATGCATCGCTTCGTCGCGTCGGATCGTTACGTCGGCGGCCTCCGCTACGAAGGCAGCGGCCACCTGCATCCGCTGAATTACACGCTCGGCCTCGCGCGGGCGGCGCGCGAAGCCGGCGTGACGATCCACGAGGACACGCCCGCGATTGCGCTCGATCGCGCCGCACCGCATCACCGGGTCACGTGCGCACGCGGACACGTGGATGCCCGTCATGTCGTGCTGGCCTGCAATGCATACCTGGGGCAGCTTGCACCGGCACTCGCGCGCAAGATCATTCCGGTCGCGACGTACCTGATCGCGACGGAGCCGCTCGGCGACGCGCGCGCGGCCGAGACGATGCCGGCCGATGCGGCGATCTGCGACACCAATTCGGCGCTCGATTATTTCCGGCTGACGCGCGACCGCCGGCTGCTGTGGGGCGGCAAGGCCAGCAGCTCGACGAACACGCCGCGCGACCTCGCGGCCGCGATGCGGCGCGACATGCTGAAGACGTTCCCGCAGCTCGCCGATGTGCGGATCGACTACGCGTGGGGCGGGCTGATCGACGCGACGATGAATCGCGCGCCGCATTTCGGCCGGCTCGAGCCGACCGTGTATTTCGCGCAGGGCTTTTCCGGGCACGGCGTCAACGTGACGGGCCTGGCGGGGCGGCTGATCGCGGAAGCGATCGATGCACAGGCCGCGCGCTTCGACCTGTTCGGCCGGATTCGCCATCGCGACTTTCCGGGCGGGCGCGCGCTGCGCACGCCGATGCTGGCGCTCGCGATGACCTGGCACCGGATGATGGACCTGCTCTGACCCGCGCGGGTCGGCTCGCCCGGCCGCGCGGCACTGAAACGTTTCGAATCACTCATGCCCTGGAGGCACTCATGACCAACATCACGAATCTCGTCGACCTGATGCGGGCGCCGGCGAAGCTCACGCAGAGCCGCGTGCCGAGCGGGCTGCTGCTCGACGGCAATCCGCTGCAGACGCTGTCGCATCACTACATCAGCCCGTGCGGGCAGTTCAGCTGCGGGATCTGGGAATGCACGCCCGGCCGCTGGACGATCGAGTACGACGAGTCGGAGTATTGCGAGATGCTGAGCGGCGTCGCGATCGTGCGCGATGCGGACGGCCGCGAGCGCGTGCTGCGCGCGGGCGACCGGTTCGTGATTCCGCCGGGTTTTCGCGGCACGTGGGAAGTCGTCGAAACGTGTCGCAAGATCTATGCGTCGCACGCACCGCAGGCCGGACAGCCGGGCGCGTAACGCGCGGCCGGTTCAGGACAACCATCGAGATCAACGAGGAGCAACCCATGACCCAGGAATTGTGGCGTCTCAGCGCGGCCGAGATGGCCGAGCGCGTCGCGCGTCGCGACGTGTCGGCCACCGAACTCACGCGCAGCTGCCTGCAGCGGCTTGACGCGGTGAACCCCCGCATCAACGCGATCGTCGACGTGATGGCCGACAGCGCGTTGCAGGCCGCGTCGGATGCGGATGCCGCGATCGCGCGCGGTGCGCCGGTCGGCCCGCTGCACGGCGTGCCGGTGACCGTGAAGATCAACGTCGACACGGCCGGATATGCGACCACCAACGGCGTGCGCGCGTTTTCGGACCTGGTCGCGCATGAGGACAGCCCGGTGACCGCGAACCTGCGCAAGGCCGGCGCCATCGTGATCGGGCGCAGCAACGCGCCGGCGTTTTCGTACCGCTGGTTCACCGACAACGACCTGCACGGCCGCACGTCGAATCCGTGGGATCC
>NZ_JAAGPG010000541.1:0-5551 GCF_017104665.1 Burkholderia sp. Se-20378
GGTTGCGCTTCCGATCTCCGTGCCGGCCTGGCACGTGCGCCGGGTGGTGTGCGCGTGCCCTGCCGCACACATGAAAGATTTGCAAGGACCGTTGTAGCGATTCCCGGACCGGCGGCGCCAGCCTGATGCCGGTGCCCGCCGGCCGGACAAGGAGGTGCAATGCAGAACGCGGAATCGAACCCTGACCCGAAATATCGGCGAGACGAGGCGGCCAAGCGCCCGGCGACAGCGCCGGCGGCGCGCCGCATGCCCGCTGCGGCGAGCGGGCGCCCGTTGACGCCCGAAATGATTGCAGCGAAGACGCCGACCGGCCTGCCGCCGATCGAACGCGGCACGCATGCGCCCGACAGTGCCGACCCCGTACGGCGAGCGGCCGCCCGGATCCCGACGCTCGACAACGCGAACATGGCGATGACCGACAGCACGGTCGACGTCGACGGCAAGGGCATGGAAGCGGCCACAGGCGCGTCGAAGTGGCACGACAACGTGATTTATTCGAACGCGTCGCTCGACGAAGCGGTCGAGACGCCCGACGAAGGGCTCGGCGGGATCGAGAGCCGGCCGTCCGGCAACCTGCCGCAGATCGCGACACGGCCGGGCTGGCACGTGCGTCATGTCGGCGCGGTCGACGTCGAGCACGGCGACGGTACGCGCGCCGAGCATGTGATCGTCCTGGAGCGGAACAACTGACTGCGACGCGAGAAGGTACGGCGGCCGGCACGATTGCGCCGGCCGCCGTAACCGTTGGCGGTCCTTACTGCGGGCCGAGTTCCTGCGCGGACGTATCAGCGTCGTTGCCCTGCGCAACCAGCACGTGAATATCGTTCGGCGTCGCGTCGCCGACCCCACCCGACGGGATCGTCAGCAGCAGCCAGTCGGCGTTGTTGTTGATGGTGACCGGCGCGGTCTTGAGGATCGGCGTCTTGCTGCCGGCCGTCGTGACGATCACCTGGTAGCTGCCGCCGTTCAGGTAGATCGAATCCTGCGTCGATGCCGGCACCGCGTTCTGGTAGGCCGCGCCCGCGAGCGTCGGGCTTTGCGTCGTGATGTCGGTGCCGGGCGGGACGACGTACATGTCGACGTTCTGCGCGTTCGGCGACGCGTTGAAGCTGCGCACGCGCGCCTTGTCCGACAGCAGGCCCTTGTCGTACGGATCGTCGATCACGGAGATCAGCGACGTCGTGCTCGGCAGCGCGATCGTCGTGTAGTGATGGCCGTTTGCCGCGCTGAACGATTGCGCGGCGATGGTCGACGTCGTGCCGGAGATGTCGTAGCTCGCGTTCTGCGTGCCCGAGTCGACATCGTGATAGCGCGTCACGCCCTTGTACGCGATACCGCTCTGGTCGAGCTTCGCGTTCAGGTAGTAGTCGAGGTTCGGCCCGGCCGGCACCGCGTTGATGAAGCGCGCCTGCGGCTTCGAGATGCCGAGCTCGGTGCCGACGTCGTTGCCGTCGCCGCCACATGCCGCGAGCACGGAAACGACCGAGCACAGCGCGACCAGCGTTCGTATTGATTTCATGTTGTCCTCTCGTTCAGGGAACCTGCTTGCGATGCGGGATCGCCGCGCGAAGGATCGCGCGGTGCGCAGCGCCGGTTGAGGGAAGGATGCTGTCCGCCGGAGCGGCGGGCGCGTGGATGGCGCAAGCGATGTGCCTGCGTGGCGAAGGGCGGCGGGAAGGCGGGCGGGAAGGCGGGCGGGAAGGGGGCGGGAAGCGGCGCGGTAAGGCAGTGGGGCGAAGCGCGCACGCGCCGGTGGAGCGGCGCGCGCGGGGCGGGGCAGGTAGTGTGGGGTGGGTCGGCCCGCGCGACCGGCGCGGTTGTAAAAACGACCGCGTCGCGCGAGCGACGCGCTGCGTCAGCGGTTCACGAGCCGGGCCGGATAGGCGAGCGCGAGGGCGCAACCGATCACCATGCACGCGGCGAAACCGTACAGCCCCGCGCTTTGCGAATGGAACGTGTCGCGCAGCCAGCCGATGAAGTAGGTGCTGCCGAACCCGCCGAGGTTGGCGATCGAGCACGCGAACGCGATCCCGCCGGCGGCGGCCGAGCCCTTCAGGAACGTCGACGGCAATGCCCAGACCACCGGCATCGCGGCGGCCGCGCCCGCGTTGATCAGCGAGAACAGCAGCACCGTGCCGAACGTGCCGTGCGACGACGAGGCCGCGATCGCCAGCGCGACGGCCGACACCATGAACGGCACGACGATGTGCCAGCGGCGTTCGCGCGCGCGGTCGGAACTGGCGCCGCAGTACAGCGTGGCGAGCACGGCCGCGGCATTCGGGATCACCATCAGCCAGCCGATGTGATACGCATCCTTCACGCCGGTGTCGCGCAGGATCGTCGGCAGCCAGAAGCTCACCGCATAGAGGCCGAGCAGCACGCACAGGTCGATCAGGCCGAGCGCCCATACCTTCGGATCGGAGAACGCCTTGCCGAGCGCATGGCTCTTGTTGCCGGACGGGTCGGCGTCGAGGTTCGCACGCAACGCGTGCTTCTCGTCGGCATTCAGCCACTGCGCGGATTCGATGCTGTTGGGCAGCCAGCGCAGCACCGCGAAACCGAGCAGCACCGACGGCAGCGCTTCGAGCAGGAACAGCCACTGCCAGCCGCCGAGCCCGTGCGTGCCGTCGAACGCGCGCATGATCCAGCCGGAGATCGGGCTGCCGATCATGCTCGACAGCGGCAGCCCGACCATGAACAGCGCGACGATCCGCGCACGGCGCGCATCGGGATACCACTGCGTCAGGTACAGCAGCACGCCCGGCAGGAAGCCGGCCTCGGCCGCGCCGAGCAGGAAGCGCACGAGGTAGAACTGCGTCGGCGTGTGCACGAACATCGTCGCACCCGACAGCAGGCCCCACGTGATCATGATCCGCGCGATCCACAGCTTCGCACCGACGCGTTGCAGCACCAGGTTGCTCGGGACTTCGAACAGGATGTAGCCGGCGAAGAACAGGCCGGCGCCGAGCCCGTACACGGTATCGCTGAACTTCAGCGCGTCGAGCATCTGGAGTTTCGCGAGCCCGATGTTGATGCGGTCGAGATAGGCCGCGAAGTAGCACAGGCAGAAGAGGGTAATCAGGCGCAGCGTGACCTTGCGATAGAGATTGCCGTGCAGCGCGTCGTCGGGGGAAACGGCGGCGCTCGGGTGTGCGGTAGACATGGGATTGCCCCTGTTCGAATGTGACGGATGAATGGGTGGCCGATCGACGCGAGCGGACGTTCCGCTGCGCACTGGAGTCTGTATATCACGGCAATTAAATAGCGTACACACTAGAAAATACCGAATCGCACAGGCACGATTCAAGCCGCGTTCTGGCAAGCGTTTGCGTAAGAAAAGCCGCGTGTTTAATGAGGTTTTTGATGGTGATTCCTACGTTTTGAAAGAGGGTGTGGAGATGCGGCGGTATGCACAAAATTCGTGTGTATGCGCTTAAAAGTGAAGTGTATGCACGGAAGTTTGCAGAAGCGCGCAAGCACGTGCGCAGCAGCAGGTGCGAACGTGCATGGCCTGCCGTTTCGACGACGTTTCCGGCGGACGATGTGCAGCCGTCAGGCGATCGTCAGGCGCGCTGCGTGCCCGGTGCCGCGAATCCTGATGCACCGCAATGAAGCGGCAAGCTGGCCGCCGGCCGGGCCAAATTGAGGGTGTACACTGCTTGTCTTTCACTTACATGCGGCACGGGCCTGCACCTTCATGGCGTCTTCCAAGGATTCCTACGACTTTCACGACCAGGTCGGGCACCTGTTGCGCCGCGCGTATCAGCGGCACGTGTCGATCTTCCAGGAAGCGATCCCCGATTCGGATCTCACGGCTGCGCAGTTCGTCACGCTGTGTGCGGTCAAGGAGCGCCAGGGGTGCTCGCTGAACGACATCGTCAAGGCGACCGCGATCGACCAGGCGACGATCCGCGGCGTGGTCGATCGGCTGAAGGCGCGCGCGCTGATCGAGGTGCTGCCCGATCCGAACGACGGTCGCAAGCTGATCGTGCGCGCCACCGCAACCGGTCTCGCGCTGATCGACCGCACGGTACCGTTCGCGCGGCAGGTGACGGAGCGCACGTATGGCGCACTCAATCCGGGCGAGCGGGTCGCGCTGCAGTTCCTGCTGCGCAAGATGATGGAAGAAGACGGCGACGCATGATGCGCGTCGCGCGCGGGGCGGCAGTCATGCCAGTCTGGCCGGCCCGTTTGTCGGCGGGCTTGCACTTGATTCCGCGATGAAACCGGCAGCCATTAAGCCGTGCTGGTTGCCATCTGCGCACCAGCCGCGTCGGCCGTCATCAGCCTGCCTGCGTCGCGCAGCGCCGCCCGGATCGCCTCCGGCGTAAACGGCGGCGCGTAGAACCGCACACCGGTCGCATCGAACAATGCATTCGCGACGGCGGCCGGGCCCGGCACCGACGCCGATTCTCCCGCGCCGAGCGGCGGCTCGCCTTGCCTCGGCATCAGCACGACATCGACGTCCGGCACCTCCGCGAAGGTCAGGATCGGATAGCTCGCCCATTCGCGCGACGCGACCTTGCCGTCGGCGAAGCGCACGCGCTCCTTCAGCGTGCGGCTCAATACCTGGATCACGTTGCCGTGGATCTGGTGGCGCACGCCATCCGGGTTGATCATCGTGCCCGTGTCCTGGCCGACCGTGACGCGTTCGATGCGGATCTCGCCCGACACGCGATCGACGCTCAGGTCGACGATCCAGGCCGACCACGCGGCGCCGAAGCCGGGGAAGCGGCTGTGCACGTAGCGCGCATAGGCGACCCCGCGGCCGCGCACGAGCCGCGACGCAGCGGGTTCGTGCGGCGTGCCTTGCGCGCGCGGCGTCCAGCCTGCGCGGTCGGCCACGGCCTGCAGCAGTTCGGTTGCGCGCGTGTCCTGCAGATGGCGCAGCCGGAACGCAAGCGGGTCGACGCCGGTCAGCGCCGCGCATTCGTCGACGAACGCGTCGTGCGCGAACGAGTTCGGCAGTGCCGACACGCCGCGCAGCCACGACGCACGCACGAGCGGTGCAAGATCCTCGCAGACGAAGCGGCGATGCGGGCTCGCGTACGGCGACACGGCCGTGCGGTCGCCCATCTCGAACACGCGCGGCTCGGGCGCGATCGTGCCGGTCAGCAGCGCCGCGAGCAGCGGCGCGTCGTTCGACGGGTAGCGCGTCGTGAAGTCGTAGCCGAGCAGGCGGCAGTCGCGTGTGACGGTGCCGGTCACTTGCATCAGCTGGCCCGTGCCTTTCGGTTCCCACAGATGTTCGTCCGCGCGAGAGAGCTGCACGCGCACCGGGCGGCCGACCGCGCGCGACAGCAGCAGCGCGTCGCCGCACACGTCGTCCGCGCCGTTGCGGCCGTAGCAGCCGGCCGCCTCCATCCGCACCACGTCGAAATCGGCTTCGTCGCGCGCGACGAGCGTCGCGAGGTCGTAGCGCAGCGACACGGGATTCTGCGTGCCGGACCACACGGTGATCCGGCCGGCGCCCGGTTCGCGATAGTCGGCGAGCGCGCATGACGGGCCGATCGAGCCGTGCATCTGGAACGGCCATGCATAGGTGCGCGAC
>NZ_JAAGPG010000542.1:0-5520 GCF_017104665.1 Burkholderia sp. Se-20378
TGGCGCTTGCGCGCGAGCGGATGATCCTTCGGGCAGACGACGACGAGCCGGTCGGCGCCCGCATACAATACCTCCAGCGACGCATCGAACGTGTCGCCGCCGGTCAAGCCGAGATCGGCTTCCTCGTTGCGCACGAGCGCGGTGACGAGGCTCGCGACGCCGTCGTGGATCTCGAAGCCCGCGCGCGGCACGTCGCGCCGGAACGACTGGATCAGCTCGGGCAGCATGCTCGACGCGAAGGTCGGCAGGCATGCGAGCCGCACCGTGCCGCTCGTGCCTTCGCCGAGCGCGCGCGCATCGCGCAGCACGCGCTCCATGTCGTCGAGCGAGCGCTGCAGCAGCGGCAGCAGCTCGCGCCCGGTCTGCGTGAGCGCGACGCTGCGGCTGTTGCGATCGAACAGGCGCGCGCCGACGATCTCCTCGAGCCGGCGGATCTGCACGGTCAGCGCCGGCTGCGACAGGTGCAGGCGCGCGGCCGCGCGCGTGAAGTTGCCGGCCTGCGCGACGGTGACGAACGCGCGAATGTCGCGAAGATTCAGATCCATAACGGTTCGTGATTGCTGCGATCAAATCATTTCAATTGTGCTATTGCTGCGCCGACCTTACGCTCGTCTCCAACAAAAGACAAGGTAGGAGACACGGATGCTGCCGTTACTCGGGCTTGGCACGATCGTCGTGCTGCTGGCCGCGATTCTGTCGAAGCGGATGTCGCCGCTCGTCGCGCTGATCATCGTGCCGATCGCCGCGTCGCTGATCGGCGGCTTCGGGCTGCACACCAGCAAGTTCGTCATCGACGGGCTGAAGGGGCTCGCGCCCGTCGTCGGGATGTTCGTGTTCGCGATCCTCTATTTCGGGACGATCACCGACGCCGGCACGCTCGACCCGATCATCGACCGCATCCTGCGCGCGGTCGGCACGCGGCCGACGCGCATCGTGATGGGCACGACGCTGCTCGCGCTGCTGATCCACCTCGACGGCTCGGGCGCCGTCTGCTTTCTCGTGACGATTCCGGCGGTGCTGCCGCTGTACGACCGGCTGAAGATGGACCGGCGCGTGCTGGCCGCCGCGGTGTCGATGGCCGCGGGCATCAACTTCCTGCCGTGGACGGGGCCGATGATCCGCGCGTCGGCGTCGCTGCACCTGCCGGTGTCGGCGCTGTTCAATCCGCTGATCCCGGTGCAGGCGATCGGGCTCGTGTTCGTGTTCGGCGCCGCGTACTGGCTCGGGCGGCGCGAGGAGAAGCGGCTCGGCCTGTCGCGCGACGATGCGTCGATCCCGCTGCCGACGCGCGAGCTGACCCCCGACGAGCAGGCGCTGCGCCGGCCGCACCTGTTCTGGTTCAACCTGGTGCTGACGCTCGTCGTGCTCGGCACGATGGTCGTGATGGGCGAGAAGATCCCGCCCGCGATCATGTTCATGGTCGGGCTGTGCATCGCGCTGATGGTGAACTACCCGGACGTCGACATGCAGAGGAAGCGCATCGACGCGCATGCGCGCGCCGCGCTGATGATGGCCGGCATCCTGCTCGCGGCCGGCGTGTTCACGGGGATCATGCAGGGCAGCGGCATGCTGAAGGCGATGGCGCAGGCGGCGGTCGGCTTCGTGCCGCCGTCGATGGCCGGGCACATCCCGGTGGTGCTCGGCTTCGCGTCGATGCCGCTCAGCATGCTGTTCGATCCCGATTCGTTCTACTTCGGCGTGCTGCCCGTGATCGCGGAGGTGGCCGGCCAGCTCGGCGTGCCGGCCGTGCAGGTCGGGCAGGCCGCCTTGCTCGGCCAGATGACGACCGGGTTCCCGGTCAGCCCGCTGACGCCCGCGACCTTCCTCGTCGTCGGCCTGTGCGGCATCGAGCTGGCCGAGCACCAGAAATTCACGTTCCCGCTGCTGTTCGGCGCCTCGATCGTGATGACGATCGCATGCGTCGTACTGGGCATCTTTTGATCTTTCCCGGCGGTGCGCCCGCCGGACGACGGTACGGACATGACAGCAAAGCAACCTGAACGACGCGTGCGCATCGGCGCGGGCGCCGGCTACTCGGGCGACCGGATCGAGCCCGCGGTCGAACTGGCCGAACACGGGCAGCTCGACTATCTCGTCTTCGAATGCCTGGCCGAGCGCACGATCGCGATCGCGCAGCAGGCGCGGCGCAAGGATCCGGCACTCGGCTACGACCCGCTGCTCGACGCGCGGATGCACGCGGTGCTGCCGGTCGCCGCTCCGAAAGGCGTGCGCATCGTGTCGAACATGGGCGCGGCGAATCCGCGTGCGGCCGCGCGGCGCACCGCGCAGATCGCGCAATCGCTTGGTTTCGCGAAGCTGAAGGTCGCGGCGGTCGAAGGCGACGACGTGCTCGACGTGGTGCAGCGCGGCGCGTTCCGCTTCGAGGAATCGGGCGATGACGTCGCCGCGTATCGCGACCGTATCGTGTCCGCGAATGCGTACCTCGGCGCCGCGCCGATCGTCGATGCGCTCGCGGCCGGCGCGGACGTCGTGCTGACCGGGCGCGTCGCCGATCCGTCGCTGTTCACCGCGCCGCTGATCCACGCATTTGGCTGGCAGATGGACGACTGGGACACGCTTGGCGCTGCGACGGTCGTCGGCCACCTGCTCGAATGCGCGGGGCAGGTGACGGGCGGCTATTTTGCCGATCCCGGTTACAAGGACGTGCCGAACCTCGCGCGGCTCGGGTTTCCGATCGGCGAAGTCGCGGCCGACGGCTCGGTCGTGATCACCAAGGTGCCGCACGCGGGCGGCCGCGTGAGCGCGGCAACCTGCAAGGAACAGCTGCTCTACGAGATTCACGACCCGGCGCGCTATCTGCAGCCCGACGTCGTCGCGGATTTCACGCGCGTGGCGGTCGTGGAGGAGGCGGCCGATCGCGTGCGCGTGACGGGCGGGCGCGGCACCGCGCGGCCCGATACGTTGAAGGTGTCGGTGGCTTACGTCGACGGCTGGATCGGCGAAGGCCAGATCTCGTACGGCGGCCCGGGGGCGCTCGAACGCGCGCGTCTTGCGCTCGGGATCGTCCGCGAGCGGCTGGCATTGACCGGCGTTGCCGCGACCGAGTTGCGCTTTGACCTGATCGGCGTCGATGCGCTGTACGGCGACGCAACGCCCGCCGTGCGCGGCGAGCCGGCCGAAGTGCGCGTGCGGGTGGCCGGCCGTGCGGCGAGCGCCGCCGAAGCGGCGCGCATCGGCAACGAAGTCGAGACGCTCTATACGAACGGGCCGGCCGGCGGCGGCGGCGCGTTCAAGTCGACGCGCGAGGTGATCGCCGTGCAGTCGGTGCTGTTGCCGCGCGCGGCCGTGACGCCGTCGTTTTCATTCGTGGAGGCATGATGCAACTGCGTGAACTGGCGCATGCGCGCACCGGCGACAAGGGCAATACGCTGAACGTATCGGTGATCTGCCACGATCCGCGCCATTACGATCATCTTCGTACGCACCTGGATGCTGACGCCGTGAAGGCATGGCTCGCGGGCATCGTGCACGGCGACGTCGTACGTTACGAATTGCCGGCGCTCGGCGCATTCAATTTCGTGCTGCGCGATGCGCTCGGCGGCGGCGTCACGCGCTCGCTCGCGCTCGACGCGCACGGCAAGTCGGTCAGTTCCGCGCTGCTGGCGATCGAGGTGCCCGACCCGGCGTGACGGATGTCGGCGCCGGAGGCGGACAGGCGCTTACGGAATCAGCAGTTCGCGCAGGCCGTTGGCGTGCTCGATGCGTTCGCCGGCGATGTGCAGGCGCTGATCCCGGCGATAGTCGTAGACCGCACGCGACGCGGCGAGCTGGTCGAAATCGAGTTCGACCGCATGACGCGATTCGGTATTGCCGGCTTCGAAGATCAGGTTGCCGAACGGATCGGCCGCGAGGCTGCCGCCCGCGAACACGACGTCGTGCGTGCTGCCGCCGACGCGGTTGGCGACCACCGCGAACACCTGGTTCTCCATCGCCCGCGCCGTGGCCGACGTGCGGTGGACGGGGCGGTACGGCTCCATGTTGCCGTCGGTGATGAGGATCAGCTCGGCGCCGAGCGCGGCGAGCGCGCGGCCGGTTTCGGGGAATTCGTTGTCGTAGCAGATCAGCAGGCCGATCCGCACGCCGCGCCATTCGATCGTCGCGTAACGGTCGCCGGGCAGGACGACGCCGTGCTCGCTCACCCACAGATGCGTCTTGCGATAGCGCAGCGCGATGCCGTCCGGCGTGACGAACACGGTGGTGTTGTAGAAGCGGCCGCCGTCGTTCTCGATCAGCCCGACCACGACCGCCACATCGCGTGCACGTGCGGCCGCGATGACCGCGCCGACGCTCGGGCCGTCGAGCGGCTCGGCGCATTCGGCCAGATTCGACGGATCGAGGAAGCCGGTGAGCTGCGCCTCCGGGAACATCACGATGTCGGTGCCCGGTGTGCAGGTTGCGATCGCTTCGAGCGTGCGCTGCAGGTTGTAGTGCGTGTCGCCGTCGCGACCGGCGAGCTGGACGATATCGAGCTTCAGTTTCATGACGATTTCGGTAGCAGGGGCCCGTCGCCGGTGGCGCCGGAAGGGTGGGTAAGGAGGCCCCAGTATGCGCCGAAGCGGCGGATTTCCCATCCCGCCGGTGCGTTAACCCTTCGGGGGTATTGATCTTGCCGCCGCGGGCAGCGTGGTTGCGTCGCCCCACACGTCGTCGGGGCTGGCGAGCAGGTGGCCTGCGAGGATGTAGTCGCCCTGGCGCATCGCGCGCGTTTCGAGTGCGACGAGTTCGCGATCGGCGACGCTGCCGAGGTCGAACCGGCAATAGAGCGTGCGGCGCCGGAACGTGGCTTTCGGGCGCGTGAGGCCTGCGACCAGCGCGTCGCGCGAATGCACGGCGATGTGTTCGTGGCTGCGATAGGTGACGCGGATCCCGCGTCGGGCGCCGAGGCCGTCCAGTTCGGCGATGTCCTGCCAGCCGCTCTCGTAGTTGAGGTCGAGCGACGCGGTGTCGGCCGCGGCGATCAGGCGCAGCGCTTCGTCGCGGCTGTGCGCTTGCTTGCTTGTCATCTACCCGCTCCCCCCGGGCGCGGACGCGCCGTCACGATCGTCGTCGCGCTTGCGCTGCCGTCCTGCCGCCGGCACACATGGCAAAGTCCGAAAAAACGCCGACCCTTGTGCAAGGGTCGGCGAACAGGTCCTGACGTACGAGGGTACGGCTATCAGAACCCAGGCCATCATGTGCGCCCGCCGGGAGCGAACGCACGCAATCAGACCCGCGAAGGATAGGGGCGGGCGAGCGGTTTGCCCAGAAGGTGCGGCCGATATGACGTATCGGCCGCGGGAAAGGTTCGGAATGCGATGAATTGACGTAGGCGGGGCGGCTGGCCGTCGACCGGTGCCGGGGCGTGCCGTTCGCGCGGGGGCGCCCGCCGGGCCGCGCGAACGGTGTGGGTGTTAGATCGGAAGAGCGTCGGGGAGGGAAAGAGGGTGGGGAGGGGTGTAGAGCTCGGGGGGCGCCGGCGCATGCAAAAAAAAAAACGTAGAGTAGTATCGACATGGATGA
>NZ_JAAGPG010000543.1:0-5395 GCF_017104665.1 Burkholderia sp. Se-20378
TGTGGCGCCGGACTTCACGAGCGCGGCCGCCTGGTCGGGATCGGGCGCGAGATGCAGGTACGTGTAGAGGATCTGCCCGCGTCGCAACATCGCGCATTCCGCCGGTTGCGGCTCCTTGACCTTGATGATCATGTCGGCACGCGCGAAGACTTCGTCGGCGCCGTCGCAAAGCGATGCGCCCGCGGCCGTGTAGTCGTTGTCGAGCAGGCCGATCGCCGTGCCCGCGCCGCGCTGCACCAGGACGCGATGGCCGTGCCGCGTCAGTTCGTGCGCGCCGGCCGGCGTGAGGCCGACACGGTATTCGTGGTTCTTGATCTCTTTCGGCACACCGATCAGCATGAGTCGCCTCCATGGCCTTCGTTATCGTTGTCGTGCAGGTGCGCCATGCGGCGAACGATGCACGTGCGGCCGGTCGCGCCGGGGCGTATCGACCGCAGTACTGGAATAACAGGGTAGTAGTGCGCGGAGGGAAGTCAAGCGGACGGCCCACGCGCGCCTGCGGTCGCACTGCATTGCAACATGCGTCGTGGCGGGTTGCGACCGGACGTCGCAATGCGCGCGTTGCCGGGTTTCGGTATCGTCACGTGTGTCGCGAACCGGGGCCGCGTGCCGGCACCTGGCCGGCAACACATCGAGATAACGAGACAACGAGACGAGGACATCGATCGACATGACCGGAGCGTATTTCAGCGTGCCGACGCTTTGCGCAATCGCGCTCATTCACGTCTACTGGGCGTTGGGCGGGCAGCGCGGCAAAGGGGCGGCCATTCCGGAGCAGGACGGCGAACCGCTGCTGCGGCCGACTGCCATTGGCACGTTCGCGGTCGCGGCGGTGTTGCTGGGCGGCGCGTGCGTGGTCGCCGCGCGTGCCGGCTGGCTGGGGCCGAACGCGCATCACGGCACGATCTCGTTCGCGGTCGTTGCGTTCGCACTGATCTTTGCGGTGCGGGCCGTCGGCGATTTCCGTTACGTCGGCTTCTTCAAGCGGATTCGCGGGTCGCGTTTCGCACGCATGGACACGCTGTATTACTCGCCGCTTTGCGCGGCGCTGGCGCTGTCCATCGCGTCGATGTTCTGGCCGTGGTGAGCGCGCGTCTCAGCGCGCGGGCCCGTCCATCTCTTTAAGGAATTCCGCCGGCACGGTGTCGGTCAGCCATACGCCGTTTTCGGCGACGAAGAACGTGTGGCCTTGCCGATGCATGCGCAGCGCATCGACCTCGAGAATCACCGGCACGCCGTAGCGCGTGCCGACGGCCAGGGCCGTCCGGATGTCCGGCGACAGATGCACGTGATGACGGGCGCCCGGTTTCAGCCCTTGCACCCGAATCGAATCCAGGAAGCGCGTCGCGGTGCCGTGATAGAGGCGCTCGGGCGGCTGCGCGGCCGGATAACTGCGCTGCACGACGGGCGTCGAATGCCCTTGTACCGCACGGATGCGACGGCCGTCGTCGGAAAGGGCGAAGCGCTGCTTGTCGTTGGTCGCGCAGACGGTTTCGAGCGTCGCGCGATCGAGATGGAGCCCCTGGCGGGTGGCGCCGGCGATCAGTTCGTCGATGTCGGCCCAGCCTTCCTGGTCGAGTTGCAGCCCGATCGTCTGCGGCGCGTGGCGCAGCAGGTAGCTGAGGGTTCGGCTGATGCGGGTCGCGTCGGGCGCCGGCAGTTCATTCTTCTGTGTCTTCATGAGTCGCGGAGGCTACCAGACCGCCATGCAAACCGGCACTCCCGGGGGGGCTGCGTGGCTGGAAAGCGACAGCCTTCGGTGCAACTCGCCACACAACAATCGTCTATCTGACGCCCGCATCAGCCGGTAATCACGCGATTCCTGTGTGTTCCGGCTTCCGGATTTTTCAATTGTTGCGATTTTCGATGCATTGAATTGCATTGGAGTAACTCTTGATGGAACCGGTTCCATATATAATTCGCGGCACTTGTCGCCGGACCCGAAAGAGGGTCGTGCACGTCGCGCTTGCTGTCGGCAAACGCGGCGTCTAAGTTGAATGAGGGTCATGAGCGATGAGGGGCAGATGCGGGCAGATGCCGGTATTTGTCAGACGATAAGGCTCACAAAGAAGCCGATCCGTGCAGCGCATCCTGAATTGGCGCGACGCGCGGCTGCATGAAGGCGTTGCCGCGCATTGCACGGACGGCGCCTGCATCGTGGTTGTTCGCAACAGACGAAAGAACAGGACGGCCAGCCGCGTGCGGCATGGCTGCCATGCCGGACATGCCGCATGCGGAGTGCGCGCGTCCGGGCCCCGATCCCCAACGATCAACATCCGACCATGTCCACGTCACCTGACAAACCCAACTCGCGCCGCCGTTTCCTGCGCACGTCGGTCGCGCTCGTGCCGATCGCGTCGGTCGCCGGCTGCGACCTGCGCTCGTCGTCGCCGTCCGCGACGACCGGCAACGCGCCCGGTGCATCGGCCAACGCAGAACGCGCCCCGTACAAGCCGACCTTTTTCGATGCGAAGGAATGGGCGTTCGTCCAGGCCGCCGTCGACCGGCTGATTCCGGCCGACGCCGAAGGCCCCGGCGCGCTCGAATCGGGCGTGCCCGAATTCATCGATCGCCAGATGGAGACGCCGTATGCGCACGGCGCCACCTGGTACATGCAGGGGCCGTTCCAGCAGGGCGTGCCCGAGCTCGGCTATCAGTTGAAGCTGGTGCCGCGCGACATCTACCGGCTCGGCATCGCGGCGGTCAACCGCTATTGCGAGAAGACCCACGGCAAGGGGTTCGCGGATCTCGACGCGCCGACGCGCGACACCGTGCTCGGCGCGCTGGAGAAGGGCGGCGCGCAGATCGACGACGTGCCGCCCGGCGTGTTCTTCGGCCAATTGCTGCAGAACACGCGCGAAGGTTACTTCTGCGATCCGGTGCATGGCGGCAATCACGACATGGCCGCGTGGAAGATGATCGGCTTTCCGGGCGCGCGCGCGGACTTCATGGATTTCGTCAACCAGAGCGGCAAGCCCTATCCGTACGGCCCCGTCTCGATCAACGGGGAGCGCAGCTGATGGCCGCAGAGAAAAAACCGCATGTCGATGCGGTGATCGTCGGCTTCGGCTGGACCGGCGCGATTCTCGCGAAGGAACTGACCGAAGCGGGCCTGAACGTCGTCGCGCTCGAGCGCGGCGAGTATCGCGACACCTATCCGGACGGCGCGTATCCGAACACGATCGACGAGCTGACCTACAACATTCGCAAGAAGCTGTTCCTCGACCTGTCGAAGACGACCGTGTCGATCCGCCACGGCCTGCAGGACACCGCGCTGCCGTACCGGCAGCTCGCCGCGTTCCTGCCGGGCGAAGGCGTGGGTGGCGCGGGGCTGCACTGGTCGGGCGTGCATTTCCGGATCACGCCGGAAGAGCTGCGCCTGCGTAGCCACTATGAAGAGCGCTACGGCAAGAAGTTCATCCCCGAAGGGATGACGATCCAGGACACGGGCGTGACCTACGAGGAGCTCGAGCCGCATTTCGACTTCGCCGAGAAGGTGTTCGGCACGTCGGGGCAGGCGTACAAGGTCGGCGGCAAGGTGGTCGGCGACGGCAACGTGTTCGAAGCGAACCGCAGCGACAACTTCCCGCTGCCCGCGCAGCTCAACACGTATTCGGCGCAGCGCTTCTCCGATGCCGCCAAGTCGCTCGGCCTGCATCCGTACCGGCTGCCGTCGGCGAACACGTCGGGCCCGTACACGAACCCGTACGGCGTGCAGATGGGCCCGTGCAACTTCTGCGGCTACTGCAGCGGCTACGCGTGCTACATGTACTCGAAGGCATCGCCGAACCTGAACATCCTGCCCGCGCTGAAGCAGGCGCCGAACTTCGAGCTGCGCTCGAAGTGCCACGTGCTGCGCGTCGACCTCGACGATACGAAGAAGCGTGCGACGGGCGTGACCTACGTCGACCCGGCCGGGCGTGAAGTGCATCAGCCGGCCGATCTCGTGATCGTGGCCGCGTTCCAGTACCACAACGTGCACCTGCTGCTGCTGTCGGGCATCGGCAAGCCGTACGACCCGATCTCGGGCGAAGGCGTCGTGGGCCGCAATTTCGCATACCAGAACCTGTCGACGATCAAGGCGTTCTTCGACAAGGACACCTACACGAATCCGTTCATCGGCGCGGGCGGCAACGGCGTCGCGGTGGACGATTTCAACGCGGACAACTTCGACCACGGCCCGCTCGGCTTCGTCGGCGGCTCGCCGCTGTGGGTGAACCAGGCCGGCGTGAAGCCGATCAGCGGCATCGCGACGCCGCCCGGTACGCCGCAATGGGGCTCCGCGTGGAAGAAGGCGGTCAAGGACAACTACGCGCACACGATCTCGATGGACGCGCACGGCACCAACATGTCGTACCGCGACGTGTATCTCGACCTCGATCCGACCTATCGCGATTCGTACGGCCAGCCGCTGCTGCGGATGACCTTCGACTGGAAGGATAACGACATCAAGATGGCGCAGTACGTGACCGGGCAGATGAAGAAGATCGCGGAGGCGATGGGGCCGAAGGCGATCGGCGTGTCGACGCGCGAGTTCGGCAAGCACTTCGATTCGCGCGCTTACCAGACGACTCACCTCGTCGGCGGCGCGATCATGGGCACCGACCCGAAGACGAGCGTGCTGAACCGCTACCTGCAGTGCTGGGACGTGCACAACGTGTTCGTGATGGGCGCATCGGCGCTGCCGCAGGGCATCGGCTACAACCCGACCGGGATCATCGCGGCGCTGGCCTACTGGTCGGCACGTGCGATCCGCGAGCAATACCTGAAAAATCCCGCCCCGCTGGTGACCGTATGAAGAGGACGATGAACCACACCGTCGCGCGACGGATGTCGCGCGCGCTTGCGGCCGGTGCGGCCTGGGCCGCGTTCGGCTTCGCCGGCTCGACGGCGTTCGCGCAGCCGGCAGCCCCCGCGGCGGCTTCCGGCCCGGCTGCCGCACCCGTTGCCCAATCCGCCGACGCGGCCCTGATCAAGCGCGGCGAATACCTCGCGCGGGCAGGCGACTGCATCGCGTGCCACACCGCGAGCGGCGGCAAGCCGTTCGCGGGCGGGCTGAAATTCGACACGCCGATCGGCGGGATCTACTCGACGAACATCACGCCGGACCCGAAAACGGGCCTGGGCGGCTGGACGGTCGAGGACTTCACGCGCGCGGTGCGCGAAGGCGTGCGCAAGAACGGCGACACGATGTATCCGGCCATGCCGTTCCCGTCCTACGCGCGCCTGACCGACGACGACATGAAAGCGCTGTACGCGTACTTCATGCACGGCGTCGCGCCGGTCGAGCACGAGAACCGCGCGGTCGACATCGTGTGGCCGCTGTCGATGCGCTGGCCGCTCGGGATCTGGCGCAAGATGTTCGCGCCGACCCCGAAGCCGTTCGACGCGGAGG
>NZ_JAAGPG010000544.1:0-5269 GCF_017104665.1 Burkholderia sp. Se-20378
TGCACGGGCTCGTCGGGGGCCGCATCGATCGTGACCGCGATCGACAGGTCGGCGCCCTGCCATTCGACGGACGACACCGTGCCGTGCAGTCCGCCCGCAGCCGGCGGCATCAGGGTCAGGCGCTCGGGGCGCACGCAGGCGACCTTGCCGCGCACTTCGTGGCGCGGATCGCCGAGCGGGAAGATCACGTGCGGCGGCAGCAGGTTCGCCGGGCCGAGATAGCGTGCGACGTAGCCGTCCTGCGGCGCGTCGTACAGCTGCTGCGGCGTACCGAGCTGCGCGATGTGGCCGTCGCGCATCAGCAGCGCGCGATCGGACAGCACGAGCGCATCGTCGCGG
This sequence comes from Burkholderia sp. Se-20378, assembly GCF_017104665.1. Classification (NCBI taxonomy): domain Bacteria; kingdom Pseudomonadati; phylum Pseudomonadota; class Betaproteobacteria; order Burkholderiales; family Burkholderiaceae; genus Burkholderia; species Burkholderia sp. Se-20378. The sequence continues at coordinate 340 of NZ_JAAGPG010000544.1, forward strand.
TCGTGCGTCACGCAGACGACGGTCAGGTTCGGCAGGCGCTCGTGCAACGCCTTCAGTTCGCTGCGCACCGATGCGCGCAGGTTGGCGTCGAGCGCCGACAGCGGCTCGTCGAGCAGCAGCACGTCCGGCTCGATCACGAGCGCGCGCGCCAGTGCGACGCGCTGCTGCATCCCGCCCGACAGTTGCGCGGGCAGGTGATGGCCGGCATCGCCGAGCTGCACGAGCTTCAGCGCATCGGCGACGCGGCGCGTCACTTCCGACGACGCCATGCCGCGTGCGCGCAGCCCGAATGCGACGTTCTCGAACACCGTCAGGTGCGGGAACAGCGCGTAATTCTGGAACAGCAGACCGAGATTGCGCTTGTGCGGCGGCGCATAGGTCAGGTCGCGTCCGGCAACGGTCAGCGTGCCGGTCAGGCCGTCGGCCTTCACGAACCCGGCGATGAAGCGCAGCAGCGTGGTCTTGCCGCAACCGCTCTTGCCGAGCACGGTCAGAAATTCACCGGCACCGATCGACAGCGACAGATCTTCCAGCACCGTGCGTGCGCCGTAGCGCACGCTCAGGTGTTCGATCTGCACGCCGCCCGGCGCGCCGGACCGCAGCGTTGCCTGCGGTTCGGCGGCGCCGAATGCGCCGGGATGGGTCAGGGTGGTTTCCACCGGGTTCATCCTCTTGCTCACAAATACAGGCGGCGTGCGCCGATCACTTCGGCTTGACGACGTCGAGCTGCTTGCCCGAGCTGCCGATCACGTCCTTCTTCCAGCGCTCGATCCACACCGGCTTCTTCGCCATCACCTGGGTCCAGTCGACCGGGATCAGCTTCACGCCCGCGATCGCCTTCTTGACCGCTTCGCCGTTCTTGCCGGCCAGCGGCACGTCCGTGCGGCCCGGGATGCCGTACATGTCCGGCACCTTCGACTGCACTTCCGTCGACATCAGGTAGTCGATCAGCTTCTTGCCGGCGTCCTGGTTCGGGCCGCTCTTGATCAGGCCGATGCCGTACGGGAGCTGGAACGTGGTCGGCTGGTCGCCTTCCTTCGCGGCCAGGAAGATCGGCTTGACGGACAGCGCGCCGTGTTCGGCATCGTCGAGGTCCATCTGCAGGTCGCCGTTCGCCACGCTGATTTCGTTACGCGACAGCAGCACGTTCAGGTAGCCCGTGCCCTTGGTGTGGAACTTCACGCTCTGCGACAGCTTCGCGAGGTAGTCGAACGCCTTGTCTTCGCCCATCAGCGACGTCGTCAGGATCAGCACGGCCATCCCGTCGCCGGCGGTGGCCGGGTTCGAGTACGCGACCTTGCCCGCGTAGGCCGGCGACAGCAGGTCGGCAAACGTCTTCGGCTGGTTCTTCACGACGTCCGGGTTGATCGCGAACGAGAAGTAGTTGTTCACGAACGTTGCCCACGTGCCGTCTTCGGCTTTCGCGATGGCCGGCACGTTCTTGTAGTTCACGCTCTGGTACGGCTGCAGCAGGCCCATCTGGCCGGCTTGCTGAATGAACGGCGGCAGCGTGACGATCACGTCGGCCTTCGGGGAGTTCTTCTCGATGTTCGCGCGGTTGACGACTTCACCGCTGCCCGCCGTCACGATGTTGACCTTGACGCCTTCCTTCTTCTCGAAGGCCGGCAGCACATCGCGATAGAGGTTCTCGAGACCGTCTGCCGTATACAGCACGACCGCGCTCGCCGCATGTGCGGGCAGCGCGGCGCCCATCAGACCGGCGACGCTCGCGGCCAGCGCAAGCTTGCGGAACGCGCCGGCAGCGGCGCGCGAGGGTTTCTGCAGTGTCATCTGACTTCTCCGTAGGCGGAACACCAAATGGCCGGGGCACGATCCGGCTCTCCTGTTATCTCCGGGCAGGGCCGATCGGCGGCCTGCCTCGCTACCGCGCTGAAGTGAGGTTTCGCGCGGCAAGCGAAGGATCACAGCGTTCGATGACAAACCCGTGACGAATGCCACAATTTCCAAAAAATGACACATTTTGCCAATATCATGCAAGTCATTCAGAAATGCCGCCCGGTGTTTCTTCCGACCTTTGCAAGGGAAAACCATGTCAGATCCGATTCTTCTTACGCCTGGCCCGCTCACCACGTCCGCCACAACCCGCCACGCAATGCAACATGACTGGGGCTCGTGGGATGCCGCTTTCAATCAACTGACGGCCAGCGTCTGCGCGGACCTGGTCGCGATCGCGCACGGCGGCGACGAATATGTGTGCGTGCCGATGCAGGGCAGCGGCACGTTCTCGGTCGAAGCGGCGCTCGGCACGCTGGTGCCGCGCAACGGCGTCGTGCTGGTGCCCGACAACGGCGCGTACTGCGCGCGCATCCTGAAGATCCTCGGCCGGCTCGGCATCGAAGCGATCGCGTTGCCGTTCGGCGAGGACGCGGCCGTCGATCCGGCCGCGATCGAAGCCGCGTTCGTGCGCGAGCCGCGCATCACGCACGTCGCGCAGGTGCATCTGGAGACGAGCGCCGGCATCCTGAACCCGCTCGACGACATCGCCGCCGTGTGCCGGCGCCACGGCAAGCGGTTGATCGTCGACGCGATGAGCTCGTTCGGCGCGCTGCCGATCAAGCTGGCCGGCAGCGGCATCGATGCGCTGATCTCGGCGAGCGGCAAATGCCTCGAAGGCGTGCCGGGGATGGGGTTCGCGATCGTGCGGCGCGAAGCGCTCGACGCAAGCGAAGGCAACTCGCCGTCGCTCGCGCTCGATCTCCACGATCAGTACGCGTACCTGCTCAAGACGGGCCAGTGGCGCTTCACGCCGCCGACCCACGTGATCGCCGCGCTGCGCGCCGCGCTCGACCAGTATCTCGCCGAAGGCGGCCAGCCGGCGCGCGGCGCGCGCTATGCGGACAACTGCCGGACGCTGGTCGAATCGATGCACGCGCTGGGCTTCACGCCGTTCCTCGATGCGAGCGTGCAGGCGCCGGTGATCGTCACGTTCCACGCGCCGGACCACCCGGCCTACGATTTCCGCCGCTTCTACGACGCCGTGCGCGACGCGGGCTTCATCCTGTATCCGGGCAAGCTCACGCAGCTCGAGACGTTCCGCGTCGGCTGCATCGGCGCGATCGACTCGAACGATATCCGCCGTGCGGTCGCGGCAATTGCGCAGGCTATCGAATCGCTCGGCATCGCAGTGCAGCGCGCATAAGCGCCGCCGTACTGCGCCAGCCGGCGGATCCGCCGGCACGCGCAAGCAAAAAAGCCCGGCGGCCTTGCGGCTGCCGGGCCAACGCACAGGATGTGCGTGGAGCCGGTGCTTACAGCTCGATCCGCTTGATGTCGCCGACCACGAAGATGTACGACGCCGCACCGATCAGCGCGATCACGCCGATGAACACGAGCGCGCCGACGAACGACCCGGTCGACGCGACGATGAAGCCGACCACGAGCGGCGTGACGATCCCGGCAAGGTTCGCCGCGAAGTTGAAGATGCCGCCCGTGACGCCGAGCAGGCCGTCCGGCGCGATGTCCGACACGAGCGTCCAGCCGAGTGCGGCCATCCCCTGCGCGAAGAACGCGACCGACATGATCGCGATCACGGCTTCGTTGCTTTGCACGTAGTTCGCGAGAATGATCGTCGATGCGAGCAGCAGGCCTGCGATGATCGGCAGCTTGCGCGCGAGGTTCGCGGACTTGCCGCGACGCAGCAGCCAGTCGGAGAAGATCCCGCCGAACATCACGCCGACCGACGCGGCGATGAACGGCATCACCGCGAAGAAACCGATCTTCAGCCAGCCCATGTGGCGCTCGGTGGCGAGGTAGGTCGGGAACCAGGTCAGGAAGAACACGAGCGTCGAGTTGCCGGCGAACTGGCCGAGGCAGATGCCCGCGAGCTGGCGCTTCTTCAGCAGCTTGCCGGCCATCGACCAACTGAATGCCTTCTGTTCGCCCTTCGCGCCCTTGCCACCTTTGTCACCGTCCTTGCGCACGCCGTGCACGAGGCCGCCGCCCGCCTCGATATACGCCAGCTCCTCCGAATTCGCCCCCGGATGGTTGCGCGGCTCGTGATAGAACTTCCACCAGACCAGGCCGAACACGATGCCGACCGTGCCGACGACCCAGAACAGCGAGCGCCAGCCGAACGCCCCCATCAGCGCGAACAGCACCGGACTGAAGAACGCGAGGCCGATGTACTCGCCGACGGTGTAGGTACCGGTCGCCATCGCGCGCTCGTTCTGCGGGAACCACGTCGCGACGACGCGGCTGTTGGTCGGGAAGCATGGCGCCTCCGCGACGCCCAGGCCGAGACGGCAGGCGAGCAGCGTCGCGACGCCGGGCACGAAGCCTTGCAGGAACGTGCACAGCGACCACAGCGTCATCGACCAATAATAGGTGACCTTGCTGCCGAAACGGTCGAGAAAGAGGCCGCCGGGCACCTGCGCGGCCACGTACGTCCACGAAAACGCGGAAAACATGATGCCCATCACGGCCGCGTTGATGCCGAGCTCCTTGGTGAGCTGCGGCGCAGCCACCCCCAGCACGGTGCGGTCGAGATAGTTGATCATCGTGCCGATCGCGAGCAGCGCGAGAATCTTGTAGCGCGCCGAGGTGCGCCGGACGGTGCCGGATGCCTGCGCCGGCGCGGCGCTCGTGTGGGTGGTGTGCTGCATGGTCGTCTCCTGGTCTCTCTTTCTGGAAGGGGGTCAGCGCGCGACGAGCGACTGAAAGTGATCGAACATCCGCTCGGCGTCGGGCGTGCGTCCGGTGAAGATCTCGAACGCGTCGACGGCCTGGTAGACGGCCATCCCGCCGCCCGGCAACGTGGCGCAGCCGGCCGCGCGCGCCGCGTGGATCAGTTCGGTTTCGAGCGGGAAGTACACGATGTCGGCCACCCACATGCCCGCGTGGAGCAGCTCGGCCGGCAGCGGCAGGCCCGGATGCTTGGCCATGCCGGTCGGCGTCGCGTGGATCAGGCCCG
>NZ_JAAGPG010000545.1:0-5257 GCF_017104665.1 Burkholderia sp. Se-20378
GTTCTCACGCGCCGAACGCGGACGACATGGCGGCGGCCGCCTGCTATCTCGCGAGTGCGCCGGGCGTCACCGGCGCGACGCTGACCGTCGACGGCGGCGAGCACCTCGTGCCGCCCGCCGCCGGCCCGAATGAATGAACTGCGCGGAAACGCGCGGCCTGACTGCCGCCGCCCGCGCCGCTTTGCGTGTGCGCACGCCAATTTGACTGGGACGACCATGTTTTCCGCTCTCCTGCACCCCCGCCTCGCGGACTGCCGCAGGCTCTACCTGCGCGACTACGAAGTGCACATCAACATCGGTGCCTTCGAACACGAGAAGCGCGGCGAGCAGCGCGTCGTCATCAATGTCGACCTGTTCGTGCCGCTCGCGCTGTCCACCCCCGTCGACGACCGGCTGCATGAAATCGTCGACTACGATCTGATGAAGCAGAGCGTCACGCAATGCCTGGCGCGCGGCCACATCCACCTGCAGGAAACGCTGTGCGACGCGATCGCCGCGCGCCTGCTGGCGCACGATGCCGTGCGCGCGGTACGCGTCTGTACCGAGAAACCGGACGCTTATCCGGACTGCGACGCCGTCGGCGTCGAAGTCTTTCGCATCAAGGACGAGGAGCGCGCATGAACGCCCCCCACATGAATGACACGGCGGCCGATGCCGCCACCCTCGACGCGACCGCCGCCCCGGCCGGCCGCCCGGCGCTGACGCGCCGCGAACAGAAGGACGCGTACGAGAACAACAAGCTGTTCAAGCGGATCGCGCGCCAGGTCGGCCAGGCGATCGGCGACTTCAACATGATCGAGCAAGGCGACAAGGTGATGGTGTGCCTGTCGGGCGGCAAGGACAGCTATGCGATGCTCGACGTGCTGCTGCGCCTGCGCGAGCGCGCGCCGATCGATTTCGACATCGTCGCGGTGAACCTCGACCAGAAGCAGCCGGGCTTCCCCGAGCACGTGCTGCCGGAATACCTGAAGCAGGTCGGCGTGCCGTTCCACATCGAGAACCAGGACACCTACAGCATCGTCAAGCGGCTCGTGCCCGAGGGCAAGACGACCTGCTCGCTGTGCTCGCGGCTGCGCCGCGGGATCCTGTACCGCGTGGCCGGCGAGCTCGGCGCGACCAAGATCGCACTCGGCCACCACCGCGACGACATCGTGCAGACGCTGCTGCTGAACATGTTCTACGGCGGCAAGCTGAAGGGGATGCCGCCGAAGCTGCAGTCGGACGACGGCAAGAACATCGTGATCCGCCCGCTCGCGTACGTGAAGGAAACCGATCTGGAGAAATACGCGGAACTGCGCGAATTCCCGATCATCCCGTGCAACCTGTGCGGCAGCCAGCCGAACCTGAAGCGCGCGGAAATGAAGGCGCTGATCCGCGAATGGGACAAGCGCTTCCCGGGCCGCGTCGAGAACATGTTCAACGCGCTCGCGAAGGTCGTGCCGTCGCACCTGATGGACACGACGCTGTACCCGTTCCAGTCGCTGCGCGCGTCAGGCGTTGCCGATCCGCAGGGCGACATCGCGTTCGACGAGGAACCGTGCGCGTCGGGCGACGACACCGCGGCGCCGGGCGGCGCCCAACCGATCTCGATCGTCCAGTTCGACGACCTGTAAGCAGGGCCCGAACACCCGCCGGAACGGGGCCGCAAGGCCTCTTTCCGGCGCTGTCGCCCCGCCGCGACAGGCCCGGAACGGCGGGGGCCGCATGCTAAAATGGACGGCTTCGAACTCCTCTGACAAGCTGGCGCCATGAATATCGTGATTTTGGCGGCAGGCACCGGCAAGCGCATGCGTTCCGCGCTGCCGAAAGTGCTTCATCCCCTGGCCGGCAGGCCGCTCCTCTCCCACGTCATCGACACCGCGCGCACGCTGCAGCCGTCCCGGCTCGTCGTCGTCGTCGGTCACGGCGCCGAGCAGGTCCAGGCCGCCGTCGCCGCGCCCGACGTCCAGTTCGCGGTGCAGGCGGAGCAGCTCGGCACCGGCCACGCGGTGCGCCAGGCGCTGCCGCTCCTCGATCCCGCGCAACCGACGCTCGTGCTGTACGGCGACGTGCCGCTCACGCGCGCATCGACGCTGCAACGCCTCGTCGACGCCGCCCGCGAGGGCCGCTACGGGATTCTGACGGTCACGCTCGACGATCCGACCGGTTACGGCCGCATCGTGCGCGACGCAGCCGGCTTCGTCACGCGCATCGTCGAACAGAAGGACGCATCGCCCGAACAGCTGAAGATCGCCGAGATCAACACCGGCATCATCGTCACGCCGACGGCCCAGCTGTCGATGTGGCTCGGCGCGCTGAAAAACGAGAACGCGCAGGGCGAGTACTACCTGACCGACGTCGTCGAACTCGCGATCGAGGCCGGTTTCGAGGTCGTCACCGCGCAGCCCGACGAGGAATGGGAAACGCTCGGCGTGAACAGCAAGGCGCAGCTCGCCGAGCTCGAACGCATCCACCAGCGCAACATCGCCGACGCACTGCTCGTCGACGGCGTCACGCTCGCCGATCCCGCGCGCCTCGACGTGCGCGGCACGCTGCGCTGCGGCCGCGACGTGTCGATCGACGTGAACTGCGTGTTCGAAGGCAACGTGACGCTCGCCGACAACGTGACGATCGGCGCGAACTGCGTGATCCGCAACGCGTCGGTCGGCGCAGGCACGCGCATCGACGCGTTCACGCACATCGACGGCGCCGAGCTCGGCGCGCACACCGTGATCGGCCCGTACGCGCGGCTGCGCCCCGGCGCGCAGCTCGCGGACGAAGCGCACGTCGGCAACTTCGTCGAGGTGAAGAACGCGGTGATCGGCCACGGCTCGAAGGCGAACCACCTCACGTACATCGGCGACGCCGACATCGGCGCGCGCGTGAACATCGGCGCGGGCACGATCACCTGCAACTACGACGGCGCGAACAAGTTCCGCACCGTGATCGAGGACGACGTGTTCGTCGGCTCCGACACGCAGCTCGTCGCGCCCGTGCGCGTCGGCCGCGGCGTGACGATCGCCGCCGGCACGACGATCTGGAAAGATGTAGCCGACGGCCTGCTCGCGTTGAACGAGAAGACCCAGACCGCGAAGAGCGGCTACGTCCGCCCGGTCAAGAAGAAAAGCTGAACCTTTTGCGGGCGCCCCGGCGGCGTCCGCATCGACTTACAGGACTCACTCATTCATGTGCGGCATTGTCGGCGCAGTTGCGCAGCGTAATATCGTTCCGGTGCTGATCGAAGGATTGCGGCGCCTCGAATACCGTGGCTACGACTCGTGCGGCGTCGCCGTGCTCGAGCCGGGCGCACCGAAGCGCGCGCGCAGCGTCGCGCGCGTCGCCGATCTCGACGCGCAGGTGCGCGAATCGCACCTCGAAGGCACGACGGGCGTCGCGCATACGCGCTGGGCGACGCACGGCGCGCCCGTCACGCACAACGCGCACCCGATCTTCTCGTCGAACGCGCTCGCGCTCGTCCACAACGGCATCATCGAGAACTTCGAATCGCTGCGCGAAGCGCTGCGCGCGAAGGGCTACGAATTCGTGTCGCAGACCGACACCGAAGTGATCGCCCACCTCGTGCACAGCCTGTATCGCGGCAACCTGTTCGACGCAGTGCGCGAAGCCGTGGGCCAGCTGCACGGCGCGTATGCGATCGCCGTGATCCACAAGGACCAGCCGCACACCGTCGTCGGCGCGCGCCAGGGTTCGCCGCTCGTGGTCGGCCACGGCGACGGCGAGAACTTCCTCGCGTCCGACGCGCTCGCGCTTGCGGGCAGCACCGACCGCTTCACGTTCCTCGAGGAAGGCGACGTGTGCGAGCTGTCGCTCGACGGCGTGAAGATCGTCGACCGCAACGGCGCGCTCGCGCAGCGCGAGATCCGCGTGGTCAGCGCCTACGGCGGCGCGGTCGAACTCGGGCCGTATCGCCACTTCATGCAGAAGGAAATCTTCGAGCAGCCGCGCGCGATCAGCGATACCGTGCCGCAAACGGACGCGTTCGACGCGACGCTGTTCGGCGACGCCGCGCCCGCCGCGTTCGCGGACATCGACAGCCTGCTGATCCTCGCGTGCGGCACGAGCTACTACTCGGGCCTGACCGCGAAGTACTGGCTCGAATCGATCGCGAAGATCCCGACCCAGGTCGAGATCGCGAGCGAATACCGCTATCGCGAATCGGTGCCGAACCCGCGCCAGCTCGTGCTGGTGATCTCGCAATCGGGCGAGACGGCCGATACGCTCGCCGCGCTCAAGCACGCGCAGTCGCTCGGCCATACGCATACGCTCGCGGTCTGCAACGTCGCGACGAGCGCGATGGTGCGCCTCACCGAAATGCAGTTCCTGACGCACGCGGGCACCGAGATCGGCGTCGCGTCGACGAAGGCGTTCACGACGCAGCTCGTCGCGCTGTTCGTGCTGGCGGCCACGCTCGGCAAGCTGCGCGGGCACGTCGATGCCGCGCAGGAAGCCGAATTCCTGAAGCAGCTGCGCCACCTGCCGGCCGCGCTGAACAGCGTGCTCGCGCTGGAGCCGCAGATCATCGCGTGGTCGGAGGAATTCGCGCGCAAGGAAAACGCGCTGTTCCTCGGCCGCGGGCTGCACTACCCGATCGCCCTCGAAGGCGCGCTGAAGCTGAAGGAAATCTCGTACATCCACGCCGAGGCCTATCCGGCCGGCGAACTGAAGCACGGGCCGCTCGCGCTCGTCACGGAAGCGATGCCGGTCGTCACGGTCGCGCCGAACGACACGCTGCTCGAGAAGCTGAAGTCGAACATGCAGGAAGTGCGTGCGCGCGGCGGCGAGCTGTACGTGTTCGCCGATGCCGACACGCAGATCGTCAACGACGACGGCCTGCACGTGATCCGGATGCCGGAGCATTACGGGCAACTGTCGCCGATCCTGCACGTCGTGCCGCTGCAATTGCTCGCGTATCACACCGCGTGCGCGCGCGGCACCGACGTCGACAAGCCGCGGAACCTCGCGAAATCGGTGACGGTGGAGTAAGGCGGGAAGCCGGTCGGCGCTCCCACGACGTGCGCGCCGGCGAGACAGACGGAGAGACAATGGTAAGACTGATTGGATGCGGTGTGCTGGCGTTGACGTTCGCGTCGACGGGCTGGGCCGCCGAGCATTACGTCGAGGTCTGGAACCCGCCCGAGGCGCGGCATCCGGCAGCCCATGCGCCGGACGCCCGTACGCCGGATGCCCGTACGCCGGCCCCGGCCGCGCACACGGGCGCCGACGCGCATGCCGGCAAGAGTGCGGAGAAGCACGCGAA
>NZ_JAAGPG010000546.1:0-5470 GCF_017104665.1 Burkholderia sp. Se-20378
TCGCCAGCCGGCGCGCGCTCGGCGAGCAGCGACGTCGACACGCCCACCTCGCCGCCGGCCGAAAAGCCCTGCAGCAGCCGCGCGGCGACCACCAGCACGGGCGCCGCCACGCCGATCTGCGCATAGGTCGGCATCACGCCGATCATTCCGGTACCGATCGCCATCGTGACGAGCGTGAGGTTCATCGCGGGCACACGGCCGAAGCGGTCGGCAACGAGCCCGATCACGACACCGCCGATCGGCCGCGCGATGAAGCCGACACCGAAGGTCGCGACCGACATCAGCAATTGCTGCTGCGCGGAGACCGCCGGAAAGAAGAGTTTGCCGAGCAGCACCGCGAAGAAACTGAACACGGTGAGATCGAAGAATTCGAGACCGTTGCCGATCGTGATCGCGACAATCAACTGACGATTGGACGGGGATGCGGCAACGTTGCCGACATGCCCGCCGAACATGCTGTCCGCTCGGGGCGCCTTCATGAAGGTGTGTCTCCGTACTGGTTGTGCGTGTCGTGTGCGCGGCCCTTTCGACGGCCTGCGCATGCAGTCTAGGCATTCAAAAACCGCGGCCCGGAGCGACATTTTTCGATCGTGATAACGCACGGTTATCGCGTGCTTCGATTGCGGCGGCGCGGTGTAGGATGGGAGCGTCGCCACTGCCGCCGCGCCCCGCCACGCCGTGAAACACCACCAGCTCCGGGCGCTCGCCGCCATCGCCGAACACGGCAGCCTGCGCGCGGCCGCACGCGCGATCCACCTGTCGCAGCCCGCACTGACGAAAGCGATCCGCGAACTCGAACTCGATCTCGGCGTGCCGCTCGTCACGCGCAACGCGCGCGGTGCGCAGCTCACCCGTTTCGGGCAGGCCGTCTATGCGCGCGCGCGGCTGATCCTCGCGGAGATGCAGCACGCGCGCGACGACGTGATCCAGTTGTCGGGGGGCAAGGAAGGCGCTGTCGCCTGCGCGCTGACGCCGCTGATGTCGCTCGGCTTCCTGCCGGCCGCGCTCGACGCGTTCCGGCAGCGGATGCCGACGATCCGCCTCGACGTACGCGAAGGCTTTCTCGACACGGCGCTGCCGCGCCTGCGCGACGGCTCGCTCGACTTCGTGATCGCGATCGTCGACGCGACGCGGCTGTCGCCCGAATTCACGTTCCGGCCGCTGCTCGAATCGGAACTGATCCTGATGACGCGCGCGAGCAATCCGCTGCGTCACTGCACGTCGCTCGCGCAGTTGCAGGACGCGCAATGGATCCTCAACACGTCGCCGGAAAGCATCGGCCGGCTGCTGCAGGATGTGTTCGTCGCGCACGGCTATCCGGCGCCGCAGCCGATCGTCGAATGCACGTCGTTCAGCGCGGCGTTTTCGCTGTCGGTGCATACCGACACCGTGTCCTGCGTGCCGCAGAGCTTCATGGAGGTCGACTGGATTCGCGAGCGGATGGTCGCCATCGACATCGAGGAGACGATTCCGGCCGTGTCGGTCGGTGTGCTCACGCGCCGCGATGCGCTGAACACGCTTGCCTGCGACTACCTGATCCACTGCTTCGTCGAGGCCGTACGCCGGCACGATCGCGCGAAGCTGCTGTGGCGATGACGGCGCGGGCCGCATGACGCGGCGCCACGCGTCACATGGCGGTGCCGTTCAGACGAGCAGCGCGATACACAGCGCGGCGCCGCACAGATACGTGCCGAGCGCGCCGACGAAACGCACGGGATTCGGGTTGGCCATCGTCGGCCACGCGAGCAAGCCGATCACGAGCAGGCAGCGGCACGCGGTCGCCGCGACGATCAGTGCCAGGATCGCGCGCGATGGATCGTGGGCGCCGAAGTAGAGAAACAGCACCGCGAGAAACGGCGCGTATTCGGCCGTGTTGCCGTGCGCCCGTACGATCTTGTGCAACCCGTTCGCCGGATCGGGCGCACACCCGGAACCGGTGGTGCACCGGAAGCGTGTGACGGACACGACGAGCCCGAGCCCGAACAGCAGCAGCCCGAGGATGGCCGTGCAGACGAGCGCGACGGGATGGATCGGCATGGGACTCCCGGCAAAAGCGGAAAGGTGCCGCACATCCGACGATCGTACCCGCAGCCGACACGCGCGGCTATCACGGAAACCCGCAGCATCGCCGCGCGCCGGACACAATTTTACGGCCGGGTTCCGATCCTAATTGTCGCTGCGCCGCACCGCACGAAACCGGTGCATTGCCCGCCAGCCCGGCTGTCCGGGCCTGCCCGCCGACACCCCCGTCACACGGATGCTCCGGCACGAAACGCGCAAACGTTACGCTGCGGCGACATGCACCGCCGCAGCGCAACGCAGGTTACAGCGCGTCGCAGGCACGCGCGTTGCGTCGACGCATCTCGGTAGTGAACGCCCTTGGCAGCCCGCTGCGGAGGACTACACTAATCCTTAATGGGGTGCGGCCGGAGCCCGCACCTTCAGGGAGACGCCGCCATGAATCGGCCGCTGAATCGTATCCTGCCGCGCGTGACCGGTCCCGCATCGGTCTGGACGTGGGTCAAGTGGTCTTTGCTGGCCGCGCTGCTGATCGCCGTGGCGATCGTTGCGCGACTCGTGCAGAGCGAAATCGAAACGTCCCGGCTGCAGGCGCATTACCTGTCCGAGCTCACCCGCGACGTCGGCTACACGGTCGAGACGGGCCCGAGCGATCACATCCGCTTCCCCGCGAACGGCCCGTACGACCAGCGCCTCGGCTACTCGATGATTCCGGCGTTCCAGGAGCGGCTGCTCGCGCGCGGCTTCGTCGTCGGCAAGCAGGCGCGCGATTCGCAGCGGATGCTGTCGCTCGGCGATCGCGGGCTGTTCCTCCCGTTCGAAGAGAAGGACCAGGCGGGCCTGATGCTGTTCGATTCGACCGGCGCGCCGCTGTTCGCGACCGTGTTCCCGCAGCGCGTCTACGCCGACTTCGACATGGTGCCGCGCGTGGTGGCCGATTCGCTGCTGTTCATCGAGGATCGCTACCTGCTCGACGCGAACGAACCGAACCGCAACCCGGCGATCGACTGGGGGCGCTTCAGCCGCGCAGTCGCCGACCAGGCGCTGCACGTCGTCAACCGCCATCAGGCGCGCCCGGGCGGCAGCACGCTCGCGACGCAGATCGAGAAGTTCCGCCATTCGCCCGAAGGCCGCACCGCGACGCCGCCCGAGAAGCTGCGGCAGATCGCGTCCGCGTCGGTGCGCGCGTACCTGAACGGCCCGCAGACGATGCTCGCGCGCCGTACCATCGTCGTGCGCTACCTGAACTCGGTACCGCTCGCCGCGCGGCCGCATATCGGCGAGATAACCGGCATCGGCGACGGTCTCGCCGCGTGGTACGGCCGCGACTTCAACGACGTGAACCGCATCCTGTCCGCACCGACGACCGGCGACAACGTCGACGAGCAAGGCAAGACGTTCCGCGAGGTGCTGTCGCTGATCATCGCGCAGCGCGCCCCGTCGTACTTCCTCAACCGCGGCTATCCGGCGCTGCAGAAGCTGACCGACAGCTACCTGCGGCTGCTGTCGACCGGCGGCGTGATCTCGCCCGCGCTGCGCGACGCCGCGCTGGCCGCGGAGATCGAACGCAGCGCGCCGCCGGCCGCCGCGCACGTGCAGTCGTTCGTGTCGCGCAAGGCCGTGACGTCCGCACGTGCGTCGCTGCTGTCGGCGCTCGGCATCAGTGACCTGTACCAGCTCGACCAGTTCGACCTGCAGGCGACCAGCACGCTCGACAACGGCGTGCAGCAGGCGGTCGCCGAACGGCTCGCCCAGGCGTCGACGCGCGACGGGGCGCAGAAAGCCGGCCTGTACGGTTTCGAGATGCTCGCGCCAAAGGACGACCCGTCGCACCTCACGTACAGCTTCACGCTGTACGAACACCGCAACGGCGCGAACCTGCTGCGCGTGCAGACCGACAGCGTGAACGAGCCGTTCGACGTCAATCGCGGCGGCCGCATCAACCTCGGCTCGACCGCGAAACTGCGTACGCTGATCACCTACCTGCAGATCGTGTCCGACCTGCATGCGCGCTACGCGAACCTGTCGAACGCGGAGCTGGCGCGCGTGAAGCCCGACCCGATCGACGGGCTGTCGCACTGGGCGCTCGACTACCTGTCGCATACGCGCGACCGCTCGCTGCAGGCGATGCTCGACGCGGCCGTCGAACGCAAGTATTCGGCGAGCCCCGACGTGTTCTACACGGGCGGCGGCGCGCAGGTGTTCTCGAACTTCGAAAAGTCGGACAACGGCCGCATCCTGACGCTGCACGCGGCGTTCGAGCATTCGGTCAACCTCGTGTTCGTGCGGCTGATGCGCGACATCGTCCACTACGAGACGCTGCAGGCGGCCGGCCCGTCGTCGTCGTGGTTGGGAGACCCCGAGCAGCGCCAGCATTACCTGCAGCAGTTCGTCGACGGCGAAAGCCAGGTCTACGTGAAGCGCTACTACACGCGCTATGCGGGCAAGGCGCCCGACGACGCGCTCGCGCTGATGCTGAAGGACGTGCGCAAGTCGCCGCCGAAGATCGCGACGGTGCTGCGCAGCGTCGCGCCGAACGAATCGCTCGCGTGGTTCGATGCGCAGATGCGCGTGCAACTGAAGGGCACGCCGGCCGCGACGCTGTCCGACGACGATCTCGCCAGGCTCTACGCGAAGTACGCGATCGACCGCTTCAACCTCAACGATCGCGGCTATATCGCGAGCGTGCATCCGCTCGCGCTGTGGACGCTCAACTACCTGCGCGCGCACCCGTCGGCGTCGCTCGCCGACGTCCAGCGCGACAGCCATGATGCGCGTTTCTACACGTACTCGTGGCTGTACAAGACGCGCTACCACGCGACCCAGGACCGCCGCATCCGGCGCATGGTCGAGCTGCGCGCGTACGCGGAAATCACGAAGGCGTGGCGCGCACTCGGCTACCCGTTCGCGGAAGTCACGCCATCGTACGCGGCCGCGATCGGCGCATCGGGCGACCAGCCCGACGCACTCGCGAAACTGATCGGCCTGATCGCGAACGGCGGCCAGAAGGCGCCGACCGAGACGATCACGCGACTCGACTTCGCGAAGGGCACACCGTACGAAACGCGCTTTGTACGTGCAGTCGCCCAGCCGCAGCCGATGCTGTCGCCGGAGATCGTCAACGTGGCGCACACGCTGCTGCGCGACGTCGTGCTCAACGGCACCGCGCGCCGTCTCGCGGGCGGCTTCACGCTGCCCGACGGCAAGACGCTCGACGTGTACGGCAAGACGGGGACGGGCGACCAGCGCTTCAACGTCTATGCGCGCGGTGCGCGGCTGATCGAGTCACGCAAGGTGAACCGCAGCGGCACGTTCGTGTTCGTGCTCGGCGACCGGTTCTTCGGGGTCCTGACGGCGACGGCGCATGAGCCGTATGCGGCGCGCTACGACTTCACGAGCGCGATGGCCGTGCAGTTGCTGAAGTCGATGGCGCCGGCGCTCGCGCCGCTGA
>NZ_JAAGPG010000547.1:0-5575 GCF_017104665.1 Burkholderia sp. Se-20378
CGTTCGACCGGATGCGCGCCGTGCGCGCGTTCGACGCGGCGAATCGCAGCATCACGGTCGAAGCCGGTGCGCGGCTGTCGGACATCAACCGCGTGGCGGCCGAAACCGGCCTCTGCCTGCCGATCGACCTCGGCAGCGATCCGTCGACCGGTGGCCTCGTCGGCGCGAACGCGGGCGGCAGCCGCCTGATCAAGTACGGTGACGTGCGCCGCCACGTGCTCGGCGTCGAAGTCGTGCTCGCCGACGCGGCGGGCACCGTGATCGACGCGCTCGCGCCGCTGCGCAAGCGCAACGCGGGCTTCGACGTCACGCAATGCTTCATCGGCGCGAACGGCGCCAACGGGCTCGTGACGGCCGTGTCATTCGCGCTCGCGCCGCTCGAACGGTCGTCGTGCGCGGCGTTCGTCGCGTTTGCGTCGTACGACGCGGCGCTCGCCGGCCTGCTCGCGTTCGAGCGCGCGTTCGGCGAGATGCTGTCGGCGTTCGAATTCATGTCGGCCGCGGCCGTCGGCTGCGTCGCGGCCGCGTTTCCGGCGTCGCGCATTCCGTTCGAAGCCGACACTGCCGCGTGCTATGCGCTCGTCGAGATCGCGACCGGCATGCCGGGGCTCGACGCGCTGCTCGAGGAACGCACGATCGCGACGCTCGACGCGCTGGCGAGCGAGCGCGTAGTGCTCGACGCCGCCTGCGCGCCGGCCGAACGGTTCTGGCGGATCCGCGACGCACTGCCGGCCGCCGTTGCGCAGGACGGCATTCCGCTGTCGTTCGACGTGTCGTTTCCGCGCGGCGCGCTGGCCGCGTTCGTCGCCGATGCCGAGCAGTGGATCGCGGTCGCGCATCCGTTACTGCGCTGTCACACGTTCGGCCATTTCGGCGATGGCGGCTGCCATCTCGTCGTGTCGATCCCGCACGCCAGTGCGGAACGCTACGGGCCGCTGCAGCAGGTGGCGCTGCGCGGCGCGCTGTACGACCGCGTCGTGCGGGCCGGTGGCTGCTTCAGCGCCGAGCACGGCGTCGGGCCGGTCAACGTCGCGTACTACCGCAAGCACGTGCCGGCCGCACAACGGCAGGTTGCCGCCTCCATCCAGCACGCCATCGACCCGCTGGGTCTGATCGGGCGTGTCCGCTATTGATGCGCCGTTGCGCGGCGCCACGGAGAATTCGCATGATCCTTCGACACCCGCCAGGCCCGGGTACGGTTTCCGAACCGGATGCCGACCCGCCGAACTCCGGCATCCCGGCCACGCTGCCCGACTCGGGGGTCGTGGTCAACGTGCGAGGCGTGGCGTACGTGATCAAGCTGCCGCCGCGTGATCATGCGCGCCCGGCGCTGTGGCGCGAGTTGGCGGATTGGCGTGACGACCGGTCGGGCGACGGCACCGATCCGGGCAAGCGGCAGGACTGACCGGTCGCGATGCGGCGATGTTCACGGGCCCCGCCCTCCCGCGATCATCGTTCCCTGCTCGTGCAATGCCGCTGCCGCGGATATCCCGCGCAACGCCGTTGAGCCGGGTGCGCGGGGAAGAGACACCGCACCGTATGTCGAGGAAGGGGTTTACGGCGGCGGGCGAGCGGGCGTGAGCAGCACGTGCATTGTGCAAGCCGCGCGGCGCAGTCGGCGTATCGTCGAAACCTGTGTGGGGTCTTCGTCGGGCCCCACTCTGGCCATCATGCCTCCGGACGCATGCGTATCGACACCTGAGCGCGGCCATGCACGAAGCCGAGCCGCCTCCTGGCGATCGATGCGGGATCCGCGAGCCGGACGTCAGAACCAGTGACGCTGGAGATGAACCGTGCTTTGCCCGAAGGGGTAAGGCAGCATGTAAACTGCCTGCACCCCGTGCGCATAGAACAGCCACGCGAGCGTCGCCATGATGATCCCGGCGACGACCGTCGCGGACGGCGTCGACGCGCGCGCCGCCTTGTAGCAGGCCTTTCCCAGGAGGAGCACGGCGACGAGACCGGTGATCAGACGCACGCCGATCGGCAGCGGCCCGCCGGAATTGCTCGAGAGGACGAGCACCCCGTACAGCCCCAACGGCAGGAGCCATTCGGCATTGCGCGCTCGATAGCCCCCCAGCGTGCGATCGCTGTTGGCCTGCGGCCCTTTATCCGGGCGCATCGATGCCGTCGAACGATCGAGCTGCCAGAAGGATCTGCCGCTACGCTCGGGCATCGCTTCCGCGACGGGTTTGCCGTCGGCCGTCAAAACCGCCGAACCGTCGTCGGACCGCGATACGCACCGGCGATAAATCCACGCGGTCGCCACGGTGCCCAGAGAAATCTCGACGACCTTGAGCGCCGCCTTGACGACCACCTGGATGGGCAAAGGCGCAGCATGGAAAAGCGGCGCGTTGAAAATCGGTACCGCCAACAGGAAAGCCGGCAGGAAACCCGCGATCACGAAAATAAGGAAGGCGCTCCATCGCTGGCCGCTCATGTCGGACCACACAGCCTTCCACTGCAGCGGCAACTCCAGTGCAACCAAGGGGAAAATCAGCAGGTAGCAGAGCAGGAAATGCGTTAACACCACGGCCAGCACGAGGATGGTGATAAACCCCGTCAAGGCTACCAGCGGCTTGGGGCTCGTGTGGAGCGCGGATATGGACCACGTGATGAACGACTGCACGGACACGTACAGCACCCAGTGGAAAAAGTATCGGATATAGGTTTTCCTGGGCACCTTCAGCGCGCTCGACGCATTCCCCAGCAGCACATAGCGTGTCAACGGCACGACCAGCAACACATTGGCGAAATTCGACGCATCCACAATGAAGGACTTGAAGCTGCGCGACTTCAGCAACGCACTCAGGACGGCGTGATCGGGATAGCTCGCGCGGGCGGCACGCATCGCATCGTGCTCCACAAAAAAGATCGCCACCAGGACGACCAGCATCAGCACGTGCTGGTCCGGCATCTGGCCGACCGCGCGCCAGGCATCCTGCCAGGTGCCGACGATGCAGGCTTTCAACGTTGGGCGTTTCATGCGTTTGACGAGATGTGAGTCCGGCCGTGACGGCATTGGGCGGCAAGGGCTTCAATCGGAGCCTGCCGGCGCGGAGGCACGGGGTGTCCGCTTCGCGAAACCGGCCTGCCGCGCGATGCCCGCGCCATCGCGACAATCGCCGCATGCGGTCGGCTCGATACAAGCTGGAGACAGGTGCGAAGCGCCCCGGGTGAAAGCAGGATTCGTAGCGGATCAACTCGATCCGGACGATGACAATGGCGCAATGCCGTGCGATTTTCTCGGCCTCGGCCGCTGCGCGGCCCTGGAGCCTGGATTCCCGGGACGATCGATAATTTTCATTTTCCCCTCGGCGCAGTCATTTCATTCGTGTACTTGTAAGACTTGCATTTAAATCTATTCGCGAACGGAAACCGTGTCAACAGCACAAATAATTACATTATTGAATATAAGAGAAAGCAATTTGTATTGATTTTTGACGTTCAACGGTTAATGCCGGGCATGCAGCAGCGGTGTCGATACGCACCGCCGGACCACGCCGATCCGTCCGCGGGACAACGGGTCGTCAACCGTTCCGAATGCGCGCAACTCGGCTTCGCGTGCGAAGCACCCGGCTCCGCTCCGAAGTAACCGACCTCTTGCAAGGCGCGTGCCGCGCGTCAGTTCTGTGTGAAGGGAACGTTCAATGCAAAAGCGGCGCCAGACAACCCGAGTCGTCCGGCGCCACTGCAGGTGAAACAGCCGATCAGAACACCGCGTGCCCGCTGATCAGGCTCGGCAGCCAGGTCGAGAAGAACGGCAGGTACGTGACGATGTTGATCGCACTGAAGATCGCGAGGTAGTACGGCCACGCCATCTTCGTGGTCTCGCCGATCGACACGTTGCCGATCGCGCAGCCGACGAACTGCACCGACCCGATCGGCGGGTGCACGAGGCCGAGCGAGCAATTCAGCAGCAGCATGATCCCGAACTGCACCGGCCCGACGCCGCACGCCATCGCGATCGGCAGGAACAGCGGCGTCGTGATCAGGATGTGCGCGGCCATGTCGACGAACGTGCCGAGGAACACCTGGATGATGTTGATGTACAGCAGCATCAGCCACGGCGCCGCAGTCGACTGCTTCAGCAGCCCTTCGATCGCATCCGGAATCTCCAGGTACGACATCTGGAAGCGCAGCATGTTGGACACCGCGATCAGCAGCAGCACGACCCCCGTCGTACGTGCCGCATGCGACAGCGCGCGGCGCAGCTTCGCGGCTGTCAGCGTCCGGTAGACGAAGGCGGTCAGCACGAGCGAGTACACGACGGCGATCGCGGCCGCTTCGGTCGCGGTGGCAATCCCCTTCGCGACGCACACGAGGATGATCGCGATCACCATCAGGCCGGGCACCGCGCCGACGAAGCTGCGCAGCACCGCATACCAGCCGGGGAACGCGGGCAGCGCGGACGAACCGTCTTCACGGCGCGGATAGCCGTGACGCACGGCCTGCCAGTACGCGGCGGCGAGCACGAAGCCCATCACCCACAACACCGGCAGCAGCCCCGAGAACAGCAGGTCGCCGATCGACACGCCGCTCACCGGCTGGCCGTGCAGCATCCCGGTGATGCCCTGCGCGGCGAACGCGTAGATGATCATGTTGGTCGACGTCGGCATCAGCGCGCCGGCGAGCGACGCATGCGTCGTCACGTTCACTGCATACGCGGCGCTGTAGCCTTCGCGCTTCATCAGCGGGATCACCACGCCGCCCATCGCCGACGTATCGGCGGTCGGCGAGCCCGACACGCCGCCGAACAGCGTACAGGCGACGACGTTCGCCATCCCGAGGCCGCCGCGGAAGTGGCCGACGGTCGCCTGCGCGAAGCGCAGGATCCGGTCCGCGATGCCGCCATGCAGCATCAGTTCGCCGGAGAAGATGAAGAACGGCACCGCGAGGAACGAGAACGCATTCATCCCCGAGATCATGGCCTGCATCGCGGTAGCGATCGGCAAGCCTTCGACCATATAGGTCAGCACGCAGGCTATCCCGAGCGCGAACGACACGGGCACGCCCAGCACGAGGAAAATCAGAAAACTGACGGACAGGATCGCGAGTTCCATGGCGTTATTGTCCCGGCGAAGAACGACGAAGCGCGAGCAGGTGCTCGAGCGAGAAGAGGATGATGGCGATCGCCGCGGGCATCGCGATCAGGTAGCGCACGCCTTCGGGCAGCCCGATGATCGGAATGCGGTCGCCCATCGTCTCGGCGGCCATGCTGCCGCAGCCGACCATGATCATGATCGCGAACGCGATCAGGCTCAGGTGCTGGATCGCGATCACCACCGTGCGCGATTTCGGCGGCAGCCGGCGCACGAGCGAATCGAGGCCGATATGGCCGCCGTCGCGCACCTTCATCGCCGCACCGAACATCGCAATCACGATCACGAGCAGCAGCGCGATCGGCTCCACGAAATCCGGCGCGTTCTCGAACACGTAGCGCATTACAACCGCGTAGAACACCAGCACCGTCAGCACCGCGAGGCACGCCGACGCGATCACCGCCAGCACGCGGAACAGCACGTCGTTCACGCAGCGCAACAGCGGCGCGGCATGCGGCCGCGCCGGCGTCGCG
>NZ_JAAGPG010000548.1:0-5360 GCF_017104665.1 Burkholderia sp. Se-20378
GCTGCGGGTCGGTCGGCGCGGCGAGCGGCGCACTGGCCGGCGCGGCGACGGGCCTCGTCACCGCGAACCCGGCGGTCGGCGTCGGCGTCGGGATTGCCGTGCAGGCCGCGACCGACGAAGCCGTCCACCGCACGATGAAGCAGCTCCATCAGAACCAGCAGGACGCAATCGCGAAGGTGGTCGGCGGCCTGGCCGTCGGCGATGTGAAGCCGTGGAAGGTGAAGAACACGCTGCCGATCGAAAATGGCGAAGGCGAAGTGCGAGTCACGCGCGCGTACTCGTCGGCGCTCGCGATGTGCAAGGAATTCGCGTTCTCGGTGAAGGACGGTGACAAGGCCGACTGGTATTTCGCGAATGCGTGCCAGCAAGGCACGCACTGGAAGTGGGCGTCGGCGGAACCGGCGGTCGATCGGTGGGGCAATTTGCAGTAAAGACGCAGTGGGCTCCATGCCCGCAGCCCACCCTGCCGCGCTGGACCGCGACGATCCATCGTCGTGACATACGCGCCTGAAGTCGCACACCCTGCCGTTGATCCCGGCGGGCAGCGCATCGTCCTCCGGATTCCGGAAAATTGATCCGGCTCAGCGGACCGCTTGCGCGATCAGATCGCTCAGGTAGCGCTCCAGCACGCTGAACCTGACGATCGACGCATTCCGCCTCGCCGGATGCGGACTCGACGCAGCCCTGACCTCGACTGGCAAATCATCCCTCAGCCACATCTCCGGAATCTGCAGCCTGGCATACGTTCCGCCCGCGATGTCCTCCAGAACCATGTGTCCGCGCCACGGATACTCGCCGAACAAGCCGGCCCGCGCGCTGACGAACATGAGGGCACGCTCCCCGACCGCCAGCGGCACGTTGCCCCAGGTCGGCGGACCACCGACGAACTCGATCTCCGCCCCGAGATGGTCCGGTGTGATGCCCTTTCCAGCGGAATAGATGTGTTCGACCTTCGCGTGAAAAACGTGCGGCCGTGGAGAATCGACAACGGATACGCGCACCAGATCGTACTGTTGCGCCGCGATGGCATACGGCCCCTTCTTCTCGCTCATGGGTGCCCTTTGAATCGCTGACGAGGTTCGAAGGCATCGAATCGGCGATGCAATCGAAGGAATTCGTTGCACCAGCCTCCGGCATCGTGCCCGTCGGCGCATCAGCGATGCGCGTCGCCGGCAAACGCCCGGACGCGACCAACTCAGCGCCTTCTGCTCTGCCAACGAACCCGGGCGCCCATTGCCGGCGCCACGGACAAGCCGCGTTCGCATTGACTCGAAGCGGCCGAACGAAACCGCGCAGCCGGCATTCAGGCGATACGCGCCCGAATGCCCCGCCGACTTCAGGACTCGACGTCCTCGAGACTGAAAATCTCGGTCTGGTCGTTGTACGAGAAGATCTCGCCGTAACGGCCCCAGTCGATCACCGCGTCGAGTGTCTCCTCGGCGGCGCCGTCGGACAGGAAATCCTCCAGCTCCTGCTCGAAGCGCACGCGCGGCGCGCGATGGCCCGGGCGTTCGTTCAGCACCTTCTTGATCCGCGCGGCCAGCGGCACATGCTTCAGCAGGTGATCCGCGAACATCAGCTTGCGCTCCTGCGTGCCGAATTCCGCGAACACGCGCCCCGGCGGCGTGAGGAACACGTCCCCTTCGCGCACGTCCGCGAAGCCGAGGTACTGCAGCACTTCGGCGATCGGAAACAGGTCGTCGACCTCGAGGTGCAGCGTGCGTGCGATTTCCGGCATGTCCGCGCGACCGTGGTACGGCGCCATCGCGAGCGTCTCGATCAGGCCGGCCATCAGGTTGGTCGACACCTGCGGCAGCCAGCTGCCGAGCTCGAGCCCCTTCTTCGTCGCCTCGCCGGTCTGGCGGGCCGTCATCTTCGCGTAGATGTCGTCGACGAGCTTGCGGAACGCCGGGTCGAGACGGTTGCGCGGATGCTTGAACGGCACCTTGATCTCGGCGATCACGCGGCCCGGGTTCGACGACAGCACGAGGATCCGGTCGCACATGAACACGGCTTCCTCGATGTTGTGCGTGACGATCAGCACCGACTTGATCGGCATGCGGCCTTGCGTCCACAGGTCGAGCAGGTCGGTACGCAGCGTTTCGGCCGTCAGCACGTCGAGTGCGGAGAACGGCTCGTCCATCAGCAGGATCGTCGGATCGACGACGAGCGCGCGCGCAAAGCCCACGCGCTGGCGCATGCCGCCCGACAGCTCGCGCGGATAAGCGTTCTCGAAGCCGTCGAGACCGATCAGGTCGATCGCGGCGAGCGCACGTTCGCGCCGCTCGCGTGCGCCGACGCCGAGCGCTTCAAGGCCGGCTTCCACGTTCTGCAGCACGGTGAGCCACGGGAACAGCGCGAAGGTCTGGAACACCATCGCGACGCCTTCGGCCGGGCCGTCCAGCGGCTTGCCGAGATAGGTCACTTCGCCGCCGGTCGGCTCGATCAGGCCGGCGATGATCCGCAGCAGCGTCGACTTGCCCGAGCCGGAGCGGCCGAGCAGCCCGACGATCTCGCCTTCGCGCAGCGACAGGTTCGCATCGTCGAGCACGAGCAGCTCGCCCTGCGTCTTGTTGAAGCCGCGACAGACGTGATCGACGCGCAGGATTTCCTCACCGAGGCGCGGCGGCTGGTTCGTCTGGACGGGGGCGTTTACAGCATTCGGATTGTGCATCGCGTTTCGCTCTCAATCGGTCTCAGTCGAGCCGCAGCTTCGCTTCGGCGAAGGCATACAGCGGACGCCACAACAGGCGGTTGAACAGGGTGACGAACAGGGACATCACGGCGATGCCCAGGATGATCTTCGGAAAATCGCCGGCGGCGGTGGTCTGCGCGATATACGCACCGAGGCCGTGCGCCTCGATCTTGGTATTGCCCCACTGCACGGCTTCCGACACGATGCTCGCGTTCCACGCGCCGCCTGATGCGGTAATCGCACCGGTCACGTAGTACGGGAAGATGCCGGGCAGGATCGCCTGCCGCCACCACTGCCAGCCACGGATGCGGAAGTTCGTCGCCGCTTCGCGATAGTCGTTCGGGTAGGACGTCGCGCCGGCGATCACGTTGAACAGGATATACCACTGGGTGCCGAGCACGATCAGCGGCGACAGCCAGATATCGGGGTTCAGGTGGAAGCGCGCGATCACGATCACGAACGCCGGGAACAGCAGGTTCGCCGGGAACGCCGCGAGGAACTGCGCAAGCGGTTGCAGCTTTTCGGCGAGCTTCGGGCGCAGCCCGACCCACACGCCGATCGGCACCCAGATCACCGACGCGATCGCGATCAGCACGACCACGCGCAGCAGCGTGATGAGCCCGAGCACGAGCACATGGCCGACCTCGGCCATCGTCACGCCGGTCGACACGAAGCTGACGACACGCCACACGATATAAGCCGTGCCGATCAGTACGAGGATCGCCCACGTGATGTCGACCGTGCGCGACGCCTTCTTCTCGACTTTCGGCAGCGAGAAGCGCATCGCGCCCGACAGCGGCAGCCGCAGCGGAATCCGCGCGGCCTTCGCGAAGAACCAGCCAGCCGGCACGAGCAGCTGATGAATCAGGCGCGTGCGGCGCACGAGGTCGAGCAGCCAGGATTGCGGCGCATCGCCCGACGCGGTGTTTTCCATCCGGAACTTGTCGGCCCACGCGATGAGCGGGCGGAACAGGAGCTGGTCGTAAGCGAGGATCACGACGGTCATCGTGAGGATCACCCAGCCGATCGCACCGAGGTTCTTGTCCGAGATCGCCTGCGCGAGATACGCACCGATGCCCGGCAGCGTGATGGTCTGGTTGCCGACGGTGATCGCTTCCGACGCGACGACGAAGAACCAGCCGCCCGACATCGACATCATCATGTTCCAGATCAGGCCCGGCATCGAGAACGGCACTTCGAGCTTCCAGAAGCGCTGCCACGACGTCAGGTGGAAACCGCGCGACACTTCGTCCAGGTCGCGCGGCACCGTGCGCAGCGACTGGTAGAAGCTGAACGTCATGTTCCACGCCTGGCTCGTGAAGATCGCGAAGATCGCCGCGAGCTCGGCGCCGAGCACGCGGCTCGGGAACAGCGCGAGGAAGAACGTGACCGTGAACGAGATGAAACCGAGCACCGGCACCGACTGCAGGATGTCGAGGATCGGGATCAGCACCATGCCGGCACGCCGGCTTTTCGCGGCGAGCGTGCCGTAGATCAGCGTGAACGCAAGCGACGCGATCATCGCGGCGAGCATCCGCAGCGTGGTGCGCAACGCGTATTCGGGCAGGTTCGACGGGTCGAGCGAGATCTTCTGCGTCTGCAGGGTGCCGATCGGCGCCATCGTTTCGTGGAAACCGACGACCGCCATCGCGATCAGGCAGATGATCAGCGGAAACGCGATGAAATCCCACCGGTTCGGCAGGACGCGCCACGCGGACGCGTTGGCGGTCCGGTTCGGATTGAAGAATCCGACGTCCATCAGGCGCTCTCCCCGGTTAGGCCGAACGAAGCCGGCAGTCGATGTTGATTCATGGCAAAGCGCACGGGTGCGGTAATTCGATTGACTGACGATCGCGCGCGAGCGCGGGGCGCCGTGCGTGCATGCGCTGCCGCGCCCCGGACGAGTCGGCCCGCGACGGCACGACACTACACCAACCTGTATTTCAGGTACAACCGTCCGGGAACGGCGCAGGCGGCGCACGGATCGTGCCTGGCGCGCGGGCGGATGGCGGGTGCGCGGGTCGAGCAGCCCGGCCGCAGTCTTTCGGCCAGCATGCAGGCCCGAATTATGCCGTGATCCGGCCCGGCCGGGAACCCGCCAGCCGCACGCGCGTGCAAACCATGTCGGGCGTCACCAGCCGGATACGACTAAGCGGGTATGATCAGGGCTGGCCCTTGTGGTCTGTTGCGGACGGTCCGATGGCAACGCATGCGCGTGCCCGATGCCAACAGGCCCTGAGGATCGATCGACGAGCGGGAGGAAAGGGAATGGCAGGAAACTTGGTGATCGTCTGCCGCGATCAGGATGCCGACGCGTTCTACGAATTGATGCAGGAGTACGGGTCGTTCCAGACGCGGCTGTCGTCGACGGCGTGGTACCTGAACATGAACGTCGTGCCTGAATCGCTGCAGGAAGAAATCCTGGAGCGCCTCGGCCGGTATACGACCGTCTACATCTTCGAGGCCACCAGCGTGACCTACAACACCATCGACAGCAACGCGGCCGAGACGCTCGGCACGCTGTTCGGCGAATGATGCCACGCGGCGCCGGCCCGGCCGGGCTGGCGCCGCAGCCGCCTATGCGGCCTGTGCGTGGGGTTCGTCCTTCGGCACGACCTCGAACGGGAACGTCATCGCGACGCGCAGGCCGCCTTCGGGGCGGTTG
>NZ_JAAGPG010000549.1:0-5446 GCF_017104665.1 Burkholderia sp. Se-20378
CTATCTCGCGGCGGCCTGTTCGGCCGCCTGCTGCTGGGCTTGCGCGGCCAGCGCGGCGCTGGCCGCGGCGGCCGTATCGACGGCCGGCTGCGATGCGATCAGCGCGGCCTGGGTCTGGCCGTTCTGTTCGTTGCTGCTGCTGGCCTTCGGGAACACGCCGGTGATCGCGGCCGTCGCCGCGAGGCTGGCGACGATGACGGCGCCGGCGGCGGTGGCGATGAGCGGGTGGAGGCGTTGCTTTTGCGGCGTGGTCTGATTCTGGTTGTCCATTTTTTTCTCCGATGTCGATCCGGATCGGCACATCGGTGCCGGGCCGAACCCCACGCTCGGGAGCGAGCAGACTTGGCGTTCCTGCGCCTCGTTCTGGTCCCGTGGTCATGCGTGGTGACGCAAGAGGAGTGTCGTTCACCGGCACGCGGCACGCCGTATCAAGGTGTAACGAATTGCAGCGGGGCGCCGGCAGCCATGACAGGGAAAACCCGGAGAAGGCCGTCGCGACGAGGGAGTAAAACGGGGGAGGATCGAAAGCCGGCGGACGCCGGCTGGCGGGATTTACGCGTCGTTACAAAGCTGACGCGTGCGCGCCGCAGGGCGCGGCGCACACGCGGATGCAACGATCAGTCTTCGCGGCGCAGATGCGGGAACAGCAGCACGTCGCGGATCGTCGGGCTGTCGGTCAGCAGCATCACGAGACGGTCGATACCGATCCCGCAGCCGCCGGTCGGAGGCATCCCGTATTCGAGCGCGCGGATGTAGTCAGCGTCGAAGAACATCGCTTCCTCGTCGCCCGCATCCTTCTGCTCGACCTGCTTCTTGAAGCGCGCAGCCTGGTCTTCCGGATCGTTCAGCTCCGAGAAGCCGTTCGCGATTTCGCGGCCGGTCATGAACAACTCGAAACGCTCGGTGATGCCCGGCACCGTATCCGATGCGCGTGCGAGCGGCGACACTTCGACCGGGTAGTCGATGATGAAGGTCGGCTCCCACAGCTGGGCTTCGGCCGTTTCCTCGAACAGTGCGAGCTGCAGTGCGCCGATGCCAGCGTTCAGGAACGCCGGCTGCGACACGTCGACGCCGAAACGCTTCAGTTCGGTGCGCAGGAACGCGTCGTCCGACAGCTGGCCGGCGGTGTAGTCCGGTGCGTACTTCTGGATCGCCTGCGTGATCGTCAGGCGGTGGAACGGCTTCGCGAGGTCGAGCTCGCGGCCCTGGTACTGGATCGTCGCGGTGCCGAGTGCATCGATCGCCGCCTGGCGGATCAGCTGCTCGGTGAAGTCCATCAGCCAGCGATAGTCGGTGTACGCGGCGTAGAACTCCATCATCGTGAATTCCGGGTTGTGACGCGGCGACACGCCTTCGTTCCGGAAGTTACGGTTGATTTCGAACACGCGTTCGAAGCCACCGACGATCAGGCGCTTCAGGTACAGCTCCGGCGCGATGCGCAGGAACATCTGCATGTCGAGCGCGTTGTGATGCGTGACGAACGGCTTCGCGGCCGCGCCGCCCGGGATCGGGTGCAGCATCGGCGTCTCGACTTCCATGAACTCGGCGTTGTCCATGAACTTGCGGATCGACGCGATCGTCTTGGTGCGGGCGCGGAACGTGTCGCGCGTTTCCGGCGTGACGATCAGGTCGACGTAGCGCTGGCGGTAGCGCATTTCCTGGTCCGACAGGCCGTGGAACTTGTCCGGCAGCGGGCGCAGCGCCTTCGACAGCAGGCGCAGTTCCTTGCACTGGACCGACAGCTCGCCCTTGTTGGTGCGGAACAGCACGCCGCGCGCGGCGACGATGTCGCCGAGGTCCCACTTCTTGAATGCGTCGTAGGTTTCCGCGCCGACGTCGTTCGGCGTCACGAAGAACTGGATCTGGCCCGAACCGTCCTGCACCGTCGCGAAGCTTGCCTTGCCCATCACGCGCTTGAGCATCATCCGGCCGGCGACCGACACCTCGACCGGGTTCGCTTCGAGCGCGGCCTTGTCCGAGTCGGCGAATGTCGTCTGCAGATCGGCTGCGTGATGCGTCGGGCGGAAATCGTTCGGGTAGGCGACGCCTTG
Organism: Burkholderia sp. Se-20378; assembly: GCF_017104665.1. Taxonomy (NCBI): domain Bacteria; kingdom Pseudomonadati; phylum Pseudomonadota; class Betaproteobacteria; order Burkholderiales; family Burkholderiaceae; genus Burkholderia; species Burkholderia sp. Se-20378. The sequence continues at coordinate 2,052 of NZ_JAAGPG010000549.1, forward strand.
CTCGCGCAGGGCGCGCAGCTTCTCGCGGCGCTCGGCGATGATCTGGTTTTCGTCCGCGGTGACGGCGGGCTGCGTTTGGGTCGGTTCGGTCATGATGGTCGGAATTCGGAGTGGGTGCGGCAACGCAAACGGGAAGGGCAAGGGGGCGCGACCCGGCAGGGTCGCGCCGCGGCGCTTACACGCCCTGTTTGAGGCTCGCGCTGATGAAGTCGTCGAGGTCGCCGTCGAGGACGGCGCGCGTGTTGCTCATTTCGACGTTCGTGCGCAGGTCCTTCACGCGGCTCTGGTCGAGCACGTACGAACGGATCTGGTGGCCCCAGCCCACATCGGTCTTGCTCGATTCGAGCTTGTCCTGTTCGGCCTGGCGCTTGCGCATTTCAACTTCGTACAGGCGCGATTTCAGCATCGCCATCGCTTCGGCGCGGTTGCGGTGCTGCGAGCGGTCGTTCTGGCACTGCACGACGATACCGGTCGGCATGTGCGTGATCCGCACCGCGGAGTCGGTCTTGTTGATGTGCTGACCGCCCGCACCCGATGCGCGGTACGTGTCGATGCGCAGGTCGGCCGGGTTGATCTCGACTTCGATCGAGTCGTCGATTTCCGGATACACGAACACCGACGAGAACGACGTGTGGCGGCCGCCCGACGAGTCGAACGGCGACTTGCGCACGAGGCGGTGGATGCCCGTTTCGGTGCGCAGGAAGCCGTATGCGTATTCGCCCGACACCTTGACCGTCGCGTTCTTGATGCCGGCGACGTCGCCGTCGGACTCTTCGAGCACTTCGGCCTTGAAGCCCTTGCGTTCGCAGTAGCGCAGGTACTGGCGCAGCAGCATCGAGGCCCAGTCGCATGCCTCGGTGCCGCCGGCGCCGGCCTGGATGTCGATGAAGCAGTTGTTCGGGTCGGCCGGGTTCGAGAACATCCGGCGGAACTCGATGTCGCCGACGCGCGACGCGAGCTTCGCGGCGTCTTCTTCCGACGCGACGAGGGTGTCCTCGTCGCCTTCCTCGCGGGCCAGCTCGAACAGGTCGAGCGCGTCGCGCAGGTCGCTATCGAGCGCCGTCAGCGTCGTGACGACGCCCTCGAGCAGCTTCTTCTCGCGACCGAGCGCCTGGGCGTTCTTCGAATCGTTCCAGACGTTCGGGTCTTCGAGTTCCTTGTTGACTTCGGTCAGACGCGCAGCTTTGGCGTCGTAGTCAAAGATACCCCCGAAGCTCGCCCGCGCGGGTGCGCAGGTCGAGCAGGGAGCTTTCGATCGCGTTGAGACGTTCCGCTTCCATGATCGTTCGCTATTCTTGCTTCGTAAAAAAGCGGAATTATAGCCGATCGGCAGGGTTGCCCGGTGACGCAAACGGTGCTCGCACGCGCGCCGCGGCCCCGTTCGGCGCGGCGTGCATGCCTCGGCGGGCAGTGCGGGCCGGGCGGCCCGCACTCAGCCGGCCGCGTGTTCGACGATCAGCTGGACGCGCGTGACGCCGTTCCACGTATCCGCGACGAGGCGGTATGCGACCAGTGCGCTCTCCGGCAGCGGCTCCGTGTGGTTGAACCAGATCGCGTTGAAGCGCTGGCGGCCGCGCGCGAGCTGCAGCTTCAGGTGCTTTTCCTTCACGAGCGACTGCGACACGACGTCGAATTCGCCCGAGAAAAGCGGGGCCGGAAAGCCTTGCCCCCAGACGGCCTCGTCGAGCAGTCCGACGAACTGCGGCGTGAAGTACGCGTCCTCGAGTTCGCCGTCGGTCTCGATCACGCGGGCGAGCGCGTCGTCGGACAGCCATTCGCGCGCGACGGCCTCGAACGCGGCCGCGAAGCGCGGCACGTTCTCGGTGTCGAGCGTGAGGCCGGCCGCCATCGCGTGGCCGCCGAACGCGACGATCAGGTCCGGTTCGCGCTTCGACACGAGGTCGAGCGCGTCGCGCAGGTGGAAGCCGGGAATCGAGCGGCCCGACCCCTTGACCCGCTTGCCTTCGTCGTCCGCGTGCGCAAACGTGAACGACGGCCGGTGGAATTTTTCCTTGAGCCGGCCGGCGACGATGCCGATCACGCCCTGGTGCCACTCGGGGTTGAAGAGGGTGATCGTGCATGCGTCGGCCGGATCGACGTCGGCGAGATCGGCGAGCGCCTGCTGCTGCATGCCGGCCTCGATCTCGCGGCGTTCGCGGTTCATCACGTCGAGCTGCTGCGCGAGATCCCACGCGCGGCCGATGTCGTCGGTGATCAGGCACTCGATGCCGAGCGACATGTCGGAGAGCCGCCCGGCAGCGTTCAGGCGCGGGCCGAGGCCGAAGCCGAGGTCGAAGCCCGACGCCGTGCGCGCTTCGCGCGCGGCCGCACGGAACAGCGCGGCGATGCCCGGCTGCATGCGGCCGTTGCGGATGCGCTGCAGCCCCTGCGCGACGAGCACTCGGTTGTTGCCGTCGAGCCGCACGACGTCGGCGACGGTACCGAGCGCAACGAGGTCGAGCAGGCCGTCGAGGCGCGGCTCGGCCTCTTTGCTTGCGAACGCGCCGCGACGGCGCAGCTCGGCGCGCAGCGCGAGCAGCACGTAGAACATCACGCCGACGCCGGCGAGGTGCTTGCTCGGGAACGCGCAGCCGGGCTGGTTCGGGTTGACGATCGCGCGTGCGGAGGGCAGCGCGTCGCCGGGCAGGTGGTGGTCGGTCACGAGCACGTCGATGCCGCGTGCGTTCGCGGCTTCGACGCCCGCGACGCTCGCGATCCCGTTGTCGACGGTGATCAGCAGGTCGGGCTTGCGCGCGGCGGCGAGTTCGACGATCTCGGGCGTGAGGCCGTAGCCATATTCGAAACGGTTCGGCACCAGGTAGTCGATCTGCGCGCCGAACATCCGCAGGCCGCGCACCGCGACCGCACACGCGGTCGCGCCGTCGCAGTCGTAGTCGGCGACTACGAGCAGACGCCGCTTGTCGGCGATCGCGTCGGCGAGCAGCGATGCGGCGTCGGCGCAGCCTTTCAGCTCGGTGGGCGGAACGAGCCGCGCAAGCGCGGTCTCGATGTCGGCGGGGGACTGCACGCCGCGCGACGCGTACAGGCGCGCAAGGACGGGATGCAGGCCGTGGCGCGCGAGCACTTCGGCGTCGGCGGGCGCGACGGGGCGGGTAACGATCCGGGTCATACGGGGTCTGCTTGTTATTCGAACAGGGAGGCAAGCGCGCGGCGGCGCCAGAACTTGCGCAGGTCGCCGCGCGTCGCGTGCAGCGTCACGGAGCTCGTGTCGCCGCACAGCGTGAAGTCGACACTCGCGAGCTCGCCGTTCCGCAGCGCGGCGAGGGCCGGCGCGAACCAGTCGCGCTCGAGCGCGGCGAGTCCGTCGTGCCAGCTCGCCCAGTCCTGTTCGCTGAACGGGGTGGTCGGCGCCGGCAGTTCAGACCACGAGATCG
>NZ_JAAGPG010000054.1:0-28782 GCF_017104665.1 Burkholderia sp. Se-20378
TTGTTCTTTCTTTTCCATTGCTCCGTCGACCCCCCAGAGCTCCCCGCTTGCGCACACTCCTTCCCTCCCCGACGCTCTTCCGATCTCGCGCGCTCACGCGGCAGCCGCTCAATGCGCTCGCCGTCGTCATCCGCATCCATGGGCAAGCGCTGCGGCTCTGGCTCAAGCGCGTGCCGTTCCACGGCAGGACGCCCCCGGCCCGGCCGCCCTCCGGGGACGCGCCCGCGTCCCCGCCCGTGCAGGCCTCGCCGCCATGCAGTCCAGCGATGTCCGATCACGAGGTCCGGCCATGACCCTGCTGCATCTGCTCTCGTGCGCGTCGCGACCGGCGATGCCGCTCTCGCCCCGGCTGTTCGTCGCGCTGCTGCGACGCCTCCGGCACGGGCACCTGACGCTCGTGACGCCCGACGGTGCGCAACACGTATTCGGCGATCCGCATCGCCAGCCGGCCGCGACACTACAGATCCACGACTGGCGGGCGTGCCGCGCGATCCTGCGTGCGGGCGACATCGGGTTCGCCGAGGCGTATCGCGCATGCCGGGTCGACACCCCCGACCTCGTCACGCTGCTGCGCCTGGCGATCCGCAACGAGCCGGCGATCGCGCAGACGCTCACGGGCGGCCGCCTCGCCCGCGTCTGGTATGCACTGCGCCACCGGCTGCGGATGAATACGCGCGCCGGCAGCCGCCGCAACATCCACGCGCACTACGATCTCGGCAACCGCTTCTACGGGCTGTGGCTCGACGACACGTGGACGTATTCGAGCGCCTGTTTCGACGGCGACGAGCAGCGCCCGCTCGCCGATGCGCAGGCGGCGAAATACCAGCGCATCGTCGAGTCGCTCGGCCTGCGCGCCGGCATGCACGTGCTCGAGATCGGCTGCGGCTGGGGCGGCTTCGCGATGCACGCCGCACGCCAGGGCATCCGCGTGCATGCGCTGACGATCTCGCGCGCGCAATACGTGCTGGCGGTCGAGCGGATCGCACGCGCGGGGCTGTCCGATCTCGTGACGGTCGAGTTGCGCGACTACCGCGATATCGACGGACAATACGATGCGATCGTGTCGATCGAAATGTTCGAAGCCGTGGGCGAAGCATTCTGGCCGGTGTATTTCGACACGCTCAGGCAGCGCCTGAAGGTGGGCGCGCGGGCGCTGATTCAGTCGATCACGATCGACGATTCGCAGTTCGAGGCCTACCGCGCGTCGAGCGACTTCATCCGCGAGTTCATCTTTCCGGGCGGCATGCTGCCGAGCCCCGGGCGCTTTATCGAGGCGGCGCGCCGCGCGGGTCTCGCCGCCGAACCCGTACTCGCGTTCGGACTCGACTATGCACGTACGCTGCAAACATGGCGCGCAGCGTTCGAGGCGCGCCTCGACGCCGTCCGCGCACAGGGGTTCGACGAGATCTTTATCCGCACCTGGCGCCTGTACCTGACCTATTGCGAAGCAGCGTTCGTCGAGCGGCGCACCGACGTGATGCACTTCGTCGTGTCGGCTGGAGACCGGCGTGACGCGCAGGCTTTCGATCCGCGTGGCCACGGCGGCATTCGCCGCGACGCAGGTGGCCAAAGCGGGCTGTGTTGACGACGTGAAGGAACGAGCCCGGCGTTCGACACCGGGCTCGCGACTCTCAGTGTCCCTTGTAGAGTTCGAGCAACTGGCTCTGCAACGCCATCATGTCCTTGTCGTGCTGCATCTGCAGCTTTGCCATCGCTTCGTTGTGCTCCATTTCCATCGCCATCATTTTTTGCTGGATGACGATGGCTTGCGTGCGCTGCTCGGGCGTGAGCTTGTCCATCATCATCATGGTCCAGTCGCTCGTGTGCGACATGTAGGTACCGCTGCGACCAATGCCGCCGCCGTCTGCCTGTGCCGCACCGGCAACCAGCAGGAACGGAATGGCGCCACACAGCATGAGCTTGCGAATCGGGTTCATCCGGGTTCTCCTGTCAAGAAGGGGCGTCGGGAAGCGCCCGTGTCGCATGCACGGGTTTCCTGAGCGCGTGTCATGAATGGCCAGTTGCCATCGAGACCTCGCCCAATCCATCGACCGGGTGATCGAACGGCTTCTCCCAGGCAAGCGCTACGACGAATCGGCTGATGAATGATGGTTCGACTGGCGTGACGTTTGTCGTCCCGTGCCGATGGATGTGACACGGCGTGTCGATAATTTTCTGGCCGTGTAAACCCTTGAGGCCGACTGTCGTGTCGATGGCGGCCTTTCCCCGAAATGGCAGACGCCGCCCTGAACCGCACGAAATTTCGTGGGACTCGGCTTCGCGGAAGCATCGAGTCAGGAACGAGAAGGCAGGCTGGATTTCGCCGGAAGTCCGGGAGCGCGCGGAGCGTCCGGTATGCGAGCAGCGTCGCGACGATCGTCGATGGGGGTGGCGCTCGAATCGATTGCTCCAATGGAATCGATAGCGCCGATGATCGGCCGTACAGCGCCGACGCCGCTGGATTGGGGCAGGCGCGAGACGGTCGACCGAGGCGAACGCGGTGCGATTCTGCAACCGGAGATCAAGCGCGCCCGGCGGGCCAACATGCAGGTCGATGGCCTATCGAAATGCTGGATACAGATGAACCGGCAACGCAGCCGGTTGAGGACGACGCAAACTGCTGGAGGCAACCCGTCAATGCCGCTGACGTGCCTGCACTGACTCAGTGCCAACCCGCCTCCACAATTCCCGGGGCGGTTCAGATGGCGGTTCGTGCATGCGCCCCGCTTTCCTTGCGTTACTTCGCCGCGTTCGCGGTCATCTTGAAGATGCCCTGCGCGTTACCCGCATCGAAACGCAGGTCGGTCACCCAGCGGCGCGCCGCCCGCATTCCCGCCCGTATTCCACGGCATACTACGGCGACCGCCACGACGCCCGCGCGCCACCCGCCATGCCCCAGCCGCCCCTGCAGGACACCAACCATCCCGACTACGCGATCGCCGGCGACACCGTGATCCGCCGCTCGGACGGCCTGCCGCTGTGGGGCAAGGACGGCAAGCCGCTGCCGATCGAACGGCCGCACGCGTTCCGCTGCATCGGCGGCCGCTGGTTCACCGACGGCGTACACGTGATCGTGCAAGGGCAACTCGGCAGCGCGATGGTGATGCTGTATTACTACCGGATCGAGGACGCCGATCTCGACACGTTCGAGATCCTGAACCAGCGCTACGCGCGCGATGCGCGGCAGGCGTACTACATCACCGGCCGGACGATCCGCACGCGCAGCCCGCACGCGTTCCGGCCGCTCGTCTACGAAACCTGGAACCGGCCGGCCGACGGGCGCGGCGTGACGTTCGAGACGTGCGAGCACGAATACATCGCCACCGACGACGAATCGATCTACATGAACGGCCGGCGCATCAACGGCTCGCATGGCGCGAGCGCGATCGGCTTCCCGGGCGGCTACTTCGCCGATGCCGATCGCGTGTACTACTACGGCCGGCCGAAGGACATCGATCGCGCGAGCTTCCTGTGCGGGCCCGACGAGGCCGGCTACCTGCGATGCACCGACCGGATCGGACCGATCGAATCCGGCGAACGACAGACGGTGCAGGAGACGCGCCTGTTCGACGACTGGCGCAGCTTCTTCACGATGCGCCCCGAGCTGCGGGACTACTGGTGGCATCGGCAGCAACAGCCGGCCGCAGACACGACGGTGCAGTTCCATGACGCGACGTTGACCGGCTTCGATCCCGCGACCTTCGCCGCACGCGAGACGCTGTTCGATTTCGGTTCGACCGACTGGCTGTGCGGCGACGCGCACGGCATTCACTGGGCGTACCGGACCTGTGCGGAAATGCCGATCGAGCTGACGCGCTTCTCGGACCAGCCGATCGATGCGCTGCGCGTACTCGGCCCGCACTATTTCACCGATGGCGTCACGGTGTTCTACGCGTTCACGCCCGCCCAGCCGCAGCCGCTGCGCGGCGCCGATCCGGCTGCGTTCCGCGTGCTGTCGGGCGGCTGGGCGCGCGATGCGACGCGTGCGTTTCACCTCGGTGTCGTCAAGAAAGGCATCGACCCCGATCGGCTGCAGGTCGAAGGCAGCTACGCGTGGGACGGCGAGCGCCTGTTCTGCGACGGCAAGCCGCTGCAGGTCGACGTGCCGGCCAGCGCGCTCCAGGTGCTGCACCCGACGTTCCTGCGCGCCGGCGACAAGCTGTTCTTCGGCCGCCGGCCGGTGTCGACGAAGCGCGTGCACCTGCCGACGCTCGAATTCCTCGACGACGATTTCGCGCGCGACAGCAAGCACGCGTATATCGTCGGCTACGTGAGCCTCGTCGAGATCGACGGCGCCGATCCGGCCACGTTCCGCGTCGTCGAACCGGGGACCGCGGAGGACAGCGCCCGTCGCTACGACGCGCGCACCTTGCGCGACGCGACGGCGCCGCGCGACTGACGCACGCCGCCAAACGCAATCGGGCAGGACGCTGTCGCGCCCTGCCCGATCGGTCATCCTTTCCCTCAGCTGCGACCCGCCGGCACCGGCACGGCGATCACGCCGCCGCCGCGCGCCCTGCTGGCCGCTTCGCGTGCGTTACTTCGCCGCGCTCGCCGTCATCTTGAAGATGCCCTGCGCATTGCCCGCATCGAAACGCAGGTCGGTCACCCAGCGGCGCGCCGCCTGGTCGAACGTGCGCTTGCGCGTGATGAACTCGTAGAACGAACCCGGCACGTTGCGCTTCACCGTGCCGCCGTCGCGCGTGCGGAATTCGCGCTCGACGGTATCCGCGCGATACGCGGTCTGGAACACGCGGCCCGAGCGCGAGCGCTCGACTTCCGGCTTCATCGGGCGGCCCTTCGCCTTCTCGTCGTCGGACAGCTTGAACACGTCGGCGACGCGGTCGGTCGCGTGGTTGAACGCGTTGCCTTCGGTCGAGATCCACGCCATTTCCGCCGATTCCATCAGCAGCGTCTCGTAGTCGAGCTCGTTCGGCAGGTCGTGCTGGCGTGCGAACGCCCCGACGATCTCCGGCAGCAGCGCGTGCGCGGCCTCCAGCGACAGCCAGCCTTCGCGCTCGACTTCCCACAGCAGCGCGACGGCTGCCGGCGACAGCGGATCGCGCGACGTGCTCACCACGTTCGTCACGGCCTGCTGGAATTCCTTCGAGAAACGCTCCGGATGCAGCTCGCTGACGAAGAACTGCGCGATTTCGTCCGGCGCGTCTTCATGGGCATATGCGCGGCCCGTCATGCCGAGCTTGTCGAGCGGGTAGCGGCCGTTCAGGCGGAAGCCGAGCGGACGCAGGATGCGCGTGAATGCAGCCTCGCCCGGCGGCAGCGCGCCCGTGTTCGGCCAGCGCACCGTGCGCAGCGCGCCGTGGTCGAAATAGACCGAGCCGCCGCTTTCGATCGCATCGGCCGTATACGCACGGCCGTTCGCCGAACGGTCGAGCAGCCCTTCGAACAGCGCCATGTTCATCGCCTGCGCGATTTCCGCGCGCGTCACGACGCCGTCTTCCCATTCTTCGAGGATGGCCGGCATGTTCAGGGTCGAGAACAGGGCGTCGGTCTTCGCCTGTCCCAGCAGCTTCGTCAGCAAGCTCTCGATATTCGGATTGCGCATCAGGATTCTCGTCTCGGGGGACCGCCGGCAAACGTGCCGGCAACTCGTCGGCCGGCCGCCTCACGGGCGCCTGACCTTGCGTGGGGAGCATTATTCAAAGGGTTGCAGCCGGGCGTAAAGCGAGATTAAATTGATATGTGATGAGTTTTTGGAATTATCAGCCGCTCCCCTGCTCCGCCTACCGCCTTGTGCCGTGCGGGCCTGATCGTCAGACGAATCGAACATCATGCGCAAATTCAAGATTCCCAACATGGGCGCGCTCGTGGCTTTCGAAGCCGCCGCGCGCCACGAAAGCTTCACGCACGCGGCCAAGGAGCTGTTCCTGACCGAAAGCGCGGTGTCGCGCCAGATCGCGACGCTCGAGGCCAGCCTCGGCGTGCGGCTGTTCGCCCGCGTGAAGCAGCGCGTCGTGCTGACGCGCGCCGGCAAGCTGTACGGCACGCAGGTGCGGCGCGCGCTGGAGGCGCTCGACCGCGACACGCTGTCGATCATCGCGCACGGCAGCGGCGGCGGCTACCTGGAGCTGGCGGTGCTGCCGACCTTCGCGTCGCACTGGCTGATCCCGCGCATCAAGAGCTTCTACGACCGCACGCCCGACGTGCGCGTGAACATGGGCAGCCGCACCGACCTGTTCTCGTTCGAGGACACCCACTTCGAGGCCGCGATCCACTACGGCAAGCCGACCTGGCCCGGCACGTCGTCGGATTACCTGTTCGGCGAGGAAGTCGTGCCGATCTGTTCGCCGGCGCTGCTCGACGGGCCCGTGCACAGCGTCGAGGATCTGCTCGCGTACCCGCTGCTGCACTCGACGACGCGCCCCGGCGCGTGGGCGCAGTGGTTCGAGACGCACGGCGTCGAGGACATCCGTACGATGCAGGGCGTGCGCTACGAGTTGCACACGATGCTGATCAGCGCGGCCGCGGCCGGGCTCGGCATCGCGCTCGTGCCCAAATTCTTCGTCGAGGAACAGTTGCAGCAGCTCGGGCTGGTGGTGCCGTGCGATGCGGCAACCGTCGGCGATTCCGCGTACTACCTCGTGTATCCGACGGAGTTCAGCCACAGCAAGCCGCTGGAGCTGTTCCGCGGCTGGCTGCTCGAGCAGGCGAGCGCGTATGCATCGCCGGATCCCGATGCGGATGGCGACGAGATGGTGGACGACGAGGACGTCGAGTAACGGCGCGGTCGCGCCAGCCTTATGGCGCGGTGGCCTCGCATGCGTGTCGTGTCGGCCGGCTGGCCGTCAGCACCTTCACCAGCCGCGCGTGATCGGGCTCCTCCAGACCCGGGCACACCGTGTCCAGATCGCGGATCACGAGCGTCGCGCGCCCGTCGAACCGGCACACGCCTTCAGGTTGCGCGGCGGGCAGCCGCAGACTGCGCCGTGCATCGCGCTGGTTCACGAACCGGATCACACCCGCGCGCTGCGAGCGGTCCGGCAAGCGCCGCGCCGATGCATCGTCCTCCACGAACCACACGTCCTCCCCGCTCTCTTCGTCGGCGTAATCGACTGCGTAACGACCCGACAGCGTGATCGCCCGGCCGACCTGCACCGAATGGCATTCGGGTTCGGCGTCGGCCGGGATCGTCTGCGCGTGCGCCACGACCGGGCCGCATGCCAGCCACAACACGGCGCACAGCACGCGGGCGCAGCCGGTCATGCTCGACACTTCAATCGATTGGCGGATCATGGGCAGTGAGGTGCGGGTCGTCGTGACGAAGACCCGCATTGTCACCTGACGCCAGCACCCCGTGTATTACATGTGCCACTTCACCGTCGCGGTCAGCGTGCGCGGATCGCCGGGCATGTTGTACAGGTCCGCATTGCCGTGCGCGGCGATGAAGTAGCGGCGATCGAACAGGTTGTCGAGCGTGAGCGTCACGTCGACCTTCTTGCTGCGATAGCCGGCGCCCAGGTTGAACACCGTGAACGACGGCAGCGTGACGAGGTCGCTCGCCGACGTATAGCGTGCCGACTGGAACTGCATGCCGGCCGCCGCATAGAAGCCGTACGGCAACTCGCGCTTCACCCACAGGTTCGCGCTGTGGCGCGGCATCAGCCCCGGCGTGTTGCTCGACACAGCGACGCCGGCCGCCGTCGATTGCGCCGAGCCGTCGACCGTGCCGTTCAGGTACGCGTAGCCCGCATACACCGACCACTTCGGCGCGATCTCGCCGGTAAAGCCCAGCTCCATCCCGTGCACATGCTGCGTGCCGATCGGCAACGCATAGCCGGGATTCGCCGGATCGCCGATCTGCTGGTTGGTCTGGCGCATGTCGAACAGCGCGACGCTGGCCGTCGCCTTGCCGCCGAGGTCGAAGCGCGAGCCGACTTCATACGCGGTGGTCTTCTGCGGCGCGAGCGCGGCGCCGTTCGAGAACGCGCCGGCACTGATCAGCGTATCGGCCAGCGGCGAGAACGACTGGCTGAACGACCCGTACAGCGTCAGCCAGTCGAGCGGTTCGTAGATCAGGCCGACGCGCGGGCTCCACGCGTGATCGGTGCGGTCGAGGTTGACGTTCGACGACGTGTAGTCGTGGCGGATCTGGTTCAGGTAGTCGAAGCGCAGCCCCGCGAGCACCTTCCAGTGTTCGGTCAGCGAAATCAAATCCTGCGCATAGACGCCCGCGAGCCCGACGACGGTCGACGCGTTCGTCTTCGCCCGCGCACCGGTCGGCACGCCGGGCAGGACCACCGCCTGCGGATTGAACAGATCGTAGGTCGCGACCTTCGACACGCTGTAGATCGTGTCGAACTTCTGCTGCTGCGACAGCTCGAGCCCGTACAGCAGCTCGTGGCGCATGCCGAACAGCGACGTCTTCTGCGTGAGCTCGAACAGGCCGTCGATGCCGTGGTCGGTGCGCTGGCGCGTCGACTGGTCGAGCGTCACGACCGGGTGTGCGGTGGTCTTGATTGGCTCGTACGTCACGTAGTTCTTGCGTTCGAGCGAGAAGTCGTACGCGCGGATCGCGCCATGGAACGACAGCGAATCGCTGAAGCGATGATCGAGCGACACCGTCGCACTCTTCGCGGAGACGTCGTTGTACGAGCTGTTCGCCGCGTCGGCCGAGCCGTAATAGGTGTTGATCGGCACGTCGACCGGCCGGCCGAGATACGCAGGCAGCCCCTGGTCGGACGTACGGCGGTCGTGCAGGTAGTCGAATTCGACGTTCAGCACCGTGTTGCTGTCGAGCTTGAACTGCGCGGACGGCGCGATCGCCTGACGGTTGAGCTGGAACTGGTCGCGGAAGCTGTTCGAGTTCTCGGCCGCGCCGGTGATCCGGAAACGCGCCGCATCGTTCGCGTTCCAGCCGAGGTCGAATTCGCCGCGCCGCTCGCCGCGCGTGCCGAGCGTCACGCCCACGTCGCGCACCGGGTTCGCCTCCGGCCGCTTCAACACGCGATTCACGATGCCGCCCGCCGAGCCGCGCCCGTACAGCACGGCTGCCGGCCCCTTCAGCACTTCGACGTGGTCGACGTTCGACAGGTCGCGATAGTAGAGCGCGTCGTCGCGAATGCCGTCGACGTACTGGTCCGTGATGCTGTTGAAGCCGCGGATCGTGATCTGGTCGCGCTGGCCGTCGCCGACCGAAAAGCCGACGCCCGGCACGTTGCGCAGCGCATCCTGCATCGACGTCGCGTTCTGGTCCTCGATCACCGCGTGCGGCACGACGTTCACCGTCTGCGGCACGTCCATCAGCGACATGTCGGTCTTGGTCGCCGCGCGCGAATGGCCGCCGTCGTACGACGCGTGCTCGGCGGTCGCATTGACGGAAATCGCGGGCAAGGTCGCCGCGGCGTCGCTCGCCTGCGCGAAGGAGGTGCGTGCACCGGCCAGCGACGTGGCGATCAGCAGCGCATGGCACGCGCTCTTGTTGAGTTTCATCGTTGAAGTAGAGGCTGAGGGAAAACGGCGAACGGAAACGCATCCGGCCAATGCGCGAACCACGCTGTGAATCGGCTGGCGAAATCCTTTCCGTGAAAAGAAGCGGCACGCGAGGGATCGCCTCGTTGCGCGAGCGGGCCGGTGAACGGCCGGCGCGGGTGGCGGCCGGCCGGCAGAACCGGCTCGAAAGCAGCCGTGACGCTCTGTCACGACTCGTAACGGAGCGAAATATTAAACGAGAATGATTCGTATTTTTAGTTAATTTTTAACGTGTCGCCTGCCCGCAACGTGCACGCGCATGGCGCTCTGCATTCCTGACGATTGCCTTTCTGTTTCACGCTTTGACGCGGCTTGTGCGTAATAAAAACGAAAGAATTCCATCGACCACATCAGGCGATGAAGGGCCAGGTAAAAGGTGGAATTCGGGAGACGACGACGAAAGGACTGGAGAGGATCACGAAGCATCCGTCGAAGCAGACGGAACGCATTCGAAGTCCGGCGTGCGCCGGACCGGGCAACCCCGACCCGGCGCTCCGGGCAGCCGACCTCGCATCGGCAGTGCGGCGGACCTTCTTCTGTTCTTCACTACATATGCTCTCAGGCTCACTTCATTTTTTTCTTCGCCGCGCCGGGCCATTATCCGCGCAATCCGGCCCAAGGGAAACGTTTGCGGGTGCAGTTGGCGTGTTATACCAAGCATTCGGCAACAGTCTTTCCAAATGCTTACGGCGCATGTGAGACGGTTCGGCAAATCTTGCATTCGCGCCGGCGTTCCTTTTTAATGGAACTGGTTCCATTCGTTGATTCGGCCATGGTCACGCGTGACGCGTCGTCGTCCGCGCGTCATGATGCCGAATCAGGATCGAGGATCACCCAGCTCAGGATTCGCAGCGCCCGTCCTTCCCGGACACCCCGTCAAACGAGACCGTCATGCCCGATTCCGCCTCCCTGCAGCAGCTGTTTCCCGCCTTTCAGGACATCCCCGCCGAATACCGGCTCACTTCGCCGATCCACCAGCGCGTGTCGCTCGTCGACGGCGAATTGCGACCGTGGGACGGCGCGACCAAGACCGTGCTGTCGCCCGTGTGCGTGCGACAGGCGGACGGCAGCGTCGAGCAGGTCGAGATCGGCAGCTACCCGGTGATGGGCGAAACGGAAAGCGACGCGGCGCTCGACGCCGCGGTGCGCGCGTACGACGCCGGCCGCGGCGAGTGGCCGACGATGAAGGTCGAGCAGCGCATCGCGTGCATGCAGGACTTCATCAAGCGGATGGTCGCGCAGCGCGAGCTGGTGGTGAACCTGATCATGTGGGAGATCGGCAAGAGCCTCGCCGATTCGCAGAAGGAGTTCGACCGCACCGTCACGTACATGACGCAGACGATCGACGCGCTGAAGGAGCTCGACAACGCGAATTCGCGCTTCGTGATCGCTGAAGGCACGATCGGCCAGATCCGCCGCACGCCGCTCGGCGTCGTGCTGTGCATGGGCCCGTACAACTATCCGCTGAACGAAACCTTCGCGACGCTGATCCCCGCGCTGCTGATGGGCAACACCGTGGTGTTCAAGCCGCCCCAGTACGGCACGCTGCTGTTCGAGCCGCTGCTCGAGGCGTTCCGCGACGCGTTCCCGAAGGGCGTGATCAACACGATCTACGCGCCGGGCGCGGTGGTCGTGCCGCACATGCTTGCGTCGGGCAAGATCAACGTGCTCGCGCTGATCGGGTCGAGCAAGGTGGCCGACCACCTGAAGAAGCAGCACCCGAAGTCGCACCGGCTGCGCGCGATCCTCGGCCTCGACGCGAAAAACGCGGCGATCGTGCTGCCCGACGCCGATCTCGACCTCACCGTGAAGGAATGCCTGCTCGGCGCGCTGTCGTTCAACGGCCAGCGTTGCACCGCGCTGAAGATGCTGCTCGTGCACCGCTCGATCGTCGACGAATTCCTGAAGCGCTTCACCGCCGCGCTCGAACAGCTGAAGATCGGCATGCCGTGGGAGAAAGGCGTCAGCATCACGCCGCTGCCCGGCATGCATCGCACGGCCTACATGACGGACGCGATCGACGACGCGAAGGCCAAGGGTGCGCAGGTCGTCAACCATTCGGGCGGCGAGTTCAGCAAGACGCTGTTCTATCCGGCCGTCGTGTATCCGGTGTCGGAAGGGATGAAGCTGTATCGTGAGGAGCAGTTCGGGCCGATCATTCCGGTGGCGACGTTCGACGACGTCGACACCGCGCTCGACTACGTTACGACGTCGGATCACGGCCAGCAGGTCAGCATCTTCGGTTCCGATCCGGCGCAGATCGGCGCGCTCGTCGATCCGCTCGTGAATCAGGTGTGCCGCGTGAACATCAACTGCCAATGCCAGCGCGGGCCCGACGTGTTCCCGTTCGCGGGCCGCAAGGATTCGGCGGAAGGCACGCTGTCGGTGAGCGACGCGCTGCGCGCGTTTTCGATCCGATCGATGGTCGCGGCGAAGCAGACCGACAGCAGCAAGCAACTGCTCGATTCGATCGTGTCGGATCACTACTCGAAGTTCATCAATACGGGCTTTATTTTCTGAAGCGCGCCATCCGCAAAAAAGCCGCTGCACACGCGCGTGCAGCGGCTTTTTTAACGCCTCCGCTTGACTACACCCGCCCCCGGAACGTCAACGCGTCGAGATCGAGCGGCCCGCCGGTCAACTGAACCGGGCCTTCATCGCCGATCAGCACCGTATCGGAATGACGGAACCCGCCGACACCCTCGATATAGATGCCCGGCTCGATCGTCAGGCACATCCCCTTCTCGATCGGCCGGTCGTAGCCTTCGGCGAAGAACGGCGCCTCGTGCGCGGTGACGCCCATCCCGTGCCCGGTCCGGTGCAGCATCCGGTCGCCCATCCCCGCGCGGCGGAAATAGTCGTTGACCTTGCGATCGACGTCGCTCAGCAGCGCGCCCGGCATCGCCGCGTCGAACGCGATCCGCCGCCCTTCCGACATCACGTCGAACGCGCGCCGCGCCGCATCCGGCACGTGGCCGAGGAAGAAGGTCCGCTCGACTTCCGCGCCGTAGCCGTTCATCACCGCATTGACGATCGACACGTGCGGGCCGCCCTCCTCCATCCGCATGTCGATGTTGCTGAAATTGTGCGGATCGTGCGACACGCTGCCCGGCTGGAACACCGCGACGATTCGCGTCGCCGACGGGTTCAGCGACGGATCGTCGGCCAGCAGCCGCTGCATGATGAAGCCGCGAATGCGCGATGACATCTCCGCCATCCCGAGGCCCGGGCGCGCTTCGTTCAGCAGCAGGTTGTGCGCGTCGGTGGCGATCCCGCACGCGTACACGTGGCGGCCGATCTCGTAGTCGGACTTGATCATCCGCACGTCGTCGATGATGTCAATGCATACGCGCTCGCCCGGCGTCTGCGCATAGACCTGCAGCGGACACACCGACTCGACGCCGACTCGCTCGCCCGGCCCGAACAGCGCCTTGAAACGGTCGCTCCATTCGCGCCCGGCCGGCGCCGGGAATTCGAAGTAGGGAATCAGCTCGAGTTCGCCGATCGAGCGCGTCCGCACATGCGGCTGCTCGAGCTGCGGCACGACGAACTGCGGCGGGCCGCTGCGCGAAACGACCAGCACGAACGGCCGCTCGTGCACGATGTTCGCGAAGTTCGTCAGGTAGTAGATGTTGTCCGGCGAGAACGCCACGTAACGATCGAGGCCGGCTTCCGCCATGCGTGCGCGCACGCGGTCGAGGCGTCCTTTGAGCTCCGCCTCGCTGGGCGGTGCAAACGTAGGGGTGAATTTCATGCGTGACTTCTCCTGTTGAGAGTGACGGGGCGGCCAGTCCGGCCGATCGTTTCGATGGCCCCATGAACGGACATTTGATTCGTTATCCTATATTTAAGCGATTCGGGTTGAAACCGGATCCGGCTCGCTTATTCGCTCGGCATGCGCCGGAACCCGAGCAGCGCGACCAGGCTTACGACCGACATCGCGACGATGTACAGCGCCGGCGCCGCCTTGTTGTGCGTGGTCGCGATCAGCCACGTGACGATGGTGCCGGCGATGATCGCGATGGAGGTCGCATAGAACACCATCTGTTCGATCGGCATCTCGGCCGGGTTGAACGGCAGCAGGTAGCGGTACGTGTAGATGCAGATCGATGCCCACACGGCGCCCACGAGTGCCGGCCGCAAGAGCCGGAACCAGATGATCATGGCAGACCCGACGAGGCGACCGCGCTCGGCGATCATGTCGCGCGGTGCGCGCAGGGAAAGGTCAATAATCGGCGCGTTCTTCATGTTGAATGCCTCGGTCGGGGCTGACCCATACGGCCCGCTTGCCGCGGCCCCGCAGCACGATGGCAGGCAGGGCGACGACGGTGGTGATCATGCTGATCAGCCAGAAGGCGACGGGATACCAGACGGTGTCCAGGAAATACATCAGGAGTTTTTCGTCGTAACGACGATCGATCATGCTGCCGATGATCAGTTGCAGGATGCAGGTGGCGACCAGCAGCATGCCGTGCCAGTGCGGCACGACCGATACGTGCCAGCTTTGCGGCAGCGGGTACACCACATTGATGAGCGCGAGCAGCAGGATGAACGACATCGAGTAGGCCCACGCGATGCCGATCAGGTACTCGGCGAACAGCGGCCACATCATCATCTGCGTCGGTCGCGCGAGCGTGCCTGCGTACTTCATCAGCACCTGGATGCCGCCCTTCGACCAGCGCAACCGCTGCCGGTACAGGCCTTTCAGCGTCTCGGGCATCAGGATCCAGCTCAGCGCGTGCGGCTCGTACACGACGCGCCAGTCGCGACACTGCAGCTTCCAGCTGATGTCGATGTCCTCGGTCAGCATGTCCGAGCTCCAGTAGCCGACGTCGGCGAGCGCGGTCTTGCGGAACATCGTGATCACGCCGGATACCGTGAAGATGCGGCCGTACACCTGCTGCGTGCGCTTGATCAGCCCGACGATCGACGAGAATTCGCCGACCTGCATGCGGCCGAGCAGCGACGTGCGCGTGCGGATGCGCGGGTTGCCGGTCACCGCGCCGACGCCCGGGTCGGTCAGGAAATGTTCGAGCATCCAGCCGATCGCGTCATGCGCGAGCAGCGCATCGCCGTCGATGCACAGCAGGTATTCCGCATTCGACACGGCCGCCGCGGTCGTGAGCCCGACCGCCTTGCCTTCGTTGCGCGCGTGATGGATCACGAGCAGCCGCGGGATCTCGACGGCCAGCGCGTTGAGGATCTCGCCGGTGCGATCCTGGCTGCCGTCGTTGACCGCGATGATGTCGTAGTTCGGATACTGCATCCGGTCCAGGTGGCTGATCACGCTGCGCGCGTTCGCGGCTTCGTTGAAGCAGGGCACGACGATCGAGATCTTCGGAATGCCGCTCGACGCGATCGTCCGCGTCGACAGCTCACGGCCTTCCTCGAGCAGGAAGTAGTGCACGACGCCGCCGATCATCCACAGGTAAGACATGAAGAACGGATAGTAGAAGACGAAATCCTGCAGGCGCTGGATGATGCTGTGGGTTGTCATGGCGTCTTCGTCCCCTGGGTTTTCTGCATCTGCATCAGTGCGTTGATCGAGGTCGGGTCGAGGCGCGACTTCAGCGACATCACGTCGCGCATCGCGTCGAGATCCGGCTGACCGTTCAGGAAGTTGTCCGGGTAGTAGCCGAAATTCACCGCGCCCTCGCTGCGCAGCCGCCGCATCTGCGCGAGCAGCGTGCCGGCTGCCACGTCCTTGTGCGCGTGCCAGTCGTACGACTGCAGTTCGAACACGGTGCGCTTCAGCCCGAGCTTCTTCGCACGGACGGCCCGCACGAGCTGGTCCATCCAGTCTTCGGGATCCTTCGCCTGTTCCATGTACGGCATCGCCATCAGCGCGACGTAGTCGTAGGTGGCGAGGAAATCGTCGTAGTTCTGCGCGTACCACGCTTCCGATTCGGGCTTGAGCACCGGCATCGCGAAGATGTTGCGTGCGGTCAGCACGTCGCCCACGTTCTGGTGGGCCAGCACGACCTGTTCGAGCTGGCGGGTCAGGTCGATCAGGTAGCGCGACTTCTGCCGGGTCCAGCGTTTCAGCAGGTCGGGGTTCTCGCGGATCTTGCCGACGTCGGCCGGCAGCCCCCACTGCGAATAGATGCGCAGCGCGTGCCGGCCCGCATCCTCGTAGTCGTCGAGCACCGCATCGTCGCTGAACAGGATGCCGCTGAACGACGCGTGCTTGCTGAGATCCTCGTAGATCTGCTGGATCATCAGCCGCGCATCCGGATCGAACGGGCTCAGCCGGAACGTGCGCGTGCCGTTCTCGCGGGCCGGCGCGCCGCCGTAGGCACTCACGGCCTCGAGCCCGCGCAGCTTGTCGGCCGGCGGCCGGAACGCGAGCACCGGCATCCATGCGTACACCTGCACGTTGGAGCGCGTGTTGAGCTGCCACGCGGCGCGCGAGAACAGGTCGGCGCGCATCGGCAGGTGCCGGTTCGGGAAGTACACGGATTCGGCCACGCCCGTGCCTTTCGGGTCCGCATATGCCTGCAGGTACACCGATTTGGGCTGCATCCGGTAGATGCGTTCGATCAGCTTGCCGAGATTCGCTTCCTGCCGCGCGGGGTCCGGATCGTAGACCTGGTCCAGGTCGACCTGCACGGTGCGCTCGGGCACGTCGACGTCGCCGCGGTTCGATGCCGGCTCGCGCATCGAGCGCTCGAACCCGCCGATGTCGACGTCGTACATCATCAGGATCCGCCGCAGCCGGTCCAGCGGCACGTCCGGCGTATTCGGGCCGGAATCGAGGCTGAACTGGATGTCCATGCCGAGTGACGTCGATATCTGGCGCACGGGCTGGTTTTCCGCGCCGTATGGCCACACCATCGAGCGTGCGACGATGCCGGTATGTTCGTGGATCTGGCGCACGCATGTCTGCAGGTCGTCGTGCACGCGCGCTTCGAATTCGGCGTCGGTTTCATAGCGCTTCTCGTCTTGCAGGTAGAGGTGCGACGTGGTCGCCGGCAACTCGTTGCCTTGCGGGTTCGCGACCGCGCCGTGATGGAGGTTGTGCGTGTGGCAGCCGAGCTCGACGAACTGCGACTGGCCGAGCTTCTTCACCTCGTCCCACGACATGAAGTAATCGCGCGGCACCTGGACCTTGTCGCTGAGGCGGATCGGCGTATCCAGCGGTGTATCGATCCACGCGGTGACGATGCCCATCACGGCCGGATACTTGAACCGCTCGAGCAGCGGCAGCACCTTCGTGTAGTGGCTGCGAAAGCCGTCGTCGAACGTGATGAGCACCGCGCGCGGCGGCAGCGGCTTGCCGCCGTGCCGCGACTCCTCGATCTGCTTGACCGTGATGGTGTGGTAGTTGTTGGTCTGCAGCCACGAGAAGATTGCGGTCAGCGTGCCGGTATCGACCGCGAACGGGTCGATCATCGCCGACTTCGAGGAAAACGACGCCATCAGGTTGTCGCGCACGTCATGCATGCAGATCACGCGAAACGTCTTGCCGTCGGCCGGGTCGGAAGGCGGCAGCAGGTCGATCATCTTGGCGTTGGTCACGCCAGGAAACAGCGAACAGGCGGCAAATGTACCGAGGCATCCGCACATGAAGGTCCGTCTGGATTGCATTGCTCGATCTCCTTGCTAGAACGGCAGGTTGACCGACATGAAGCCGGTTTCGGAGCGTTCGCGCTCGCCGTCGTATGCGTGGCTGCTGACCTCGACGCCATAGCTCAGCGTGATGTCGTGCTTGAACGTCCACGCGTGCTCGAGGCGCGCGCTCCACAGGGGGCTGGTGCCGAAGCCGCGCTCGTTGTACACGCCGCCGGACACCGAGACGCGCTGCTGCAGCCCCATGTCGCCCTTCTTCCACAGGGTCAACTGGTGCATGACGGTGGCCGCGGCTGCATAGTCGCGGCTCGGGTTGAAGTAGGGCGCGTCCTGGCGCGTGTTGCTGTCGGTGCCGAGATCCAGCGAGACGTTGACCTGCTGGTTGGCGCTCGTGTACACGCGTTGCGTGGCGGTGGCCGAGATCTCCTGGTGCAGGTTCGAATCGCTGTAGCGGCTCACGCCGTAGCTCAGCTTGACCTCGCGACGGTCGTTCTGGCGATACACCACCGAGACGTTCGCGGAGCGGCCCCAGATGTGCGCGGCATACGCCTTCCACGGCAGCGAGTTGTCGTTGGTGTCGAGCCCGCCGCTGACCGTCCAGTAGTCGTTCAGCGCGTAAGCGATCGACCCGCGGCCGCCGGTTCGGCCGTCCGTGCCGAACGAGCGCGTGACTTCGCCCTGGACCGTGAGCGGCCCGTGCCGGTAGTCGCCGCCGACGCCGGTGCGCGTGCGGCTGACGTTGCCGGAGTCGGTCTGCGCATAGCCGAAGAACGTATGCGAGAAGACGCGCCAGTTGTCGCCGAACGGTTGCGAATACACATAGCTGTCCGACGTGAAGCTGTTGTCGGCCAGTGCGCTGTTGCCGTGCTCGTAGCTCAGGTCGGTCGTGAACACGGGGCTGCGGTACGCGTTGTAGTCACGCTTGAAGCCGCGCACGGCGCCGCTGTCCGGGAACGTGTTGTCCAGCGTCTGGTCGACGTTCTTCGCGGTCGCGTAGTCGTCCGCCGTGAGCGCCGCGCGGCCGAGGCCCGCGAGCATCTCGACGCTGTCCGGGTGGTCGGTCAGCGACGCGCGATACATCGCGATCGCCTGGCGCGGATGCGACTGTCCGGACACCGCGTCGGCGTGCGCGGCACGGATTTCCGCGTTGAACGGCACCTGCTTCTCGAGTTCTTCGAGCGCGGCGATCCCTTGATCGGTGTGACCGGTGAAGATCAGGTATTGCGCGCGCAGTCGGTAGTAGCGCAGATAGTCGCTTTCCTCCGGGCCGACGGTTTGCACCTCTTTGGCCGGCGGCAGCGCATTGCCCATGTCATCGAGCGCCTGCTTCGCGTCCGCCGCGCGTCCCTGGTCGATGTACGACCAGAAGAGCCCTTCGCGCAGTTCGATCGGGCGCGTGCGTGCGCCGTACTGGAAACCGCGGGTCGCGCGATCCGTCGGCGACGCGGTCGCCTGCTTCAGCGCGCGCTGGTACACGGCGTTCGCCTTGCCCGGCTCGCTCAGGTACAGGTAGGCGTCGCCGACGGCCGACAGCGCATCGATCGAGATCTCCGCGTTGGACGGAATGGTCTCGAACGTCGTGACGGCCGTCTTCATGTCGCCGCGAGCCGCATAGGCGACCGTGCGGTCGCCCGCGAGCGCCGTCCGGACCGGCGTGTACTCGGGCGTGTTCGGCATCCGCTTGTCGAGATCGTCGGCCGCGCGCAGCGCGTTGTCGATCCCGTCGAAGCGGTCGGAACTCGTCATCGAGCGCGACTTGTCGCGTCCGCCGCGCACCTGCTGGCGAATCGCCAGTTCTTCGAGTTGCGCGATGTCGACGGCCGAGAACGCATCGGGCCGCGCCTTCGCTTCGTCGAGCGCCTTGATCGCGCCGCCGCTTGCCGCGAGGCCGAACACGTCGTTGCGCACGGTCTCGACGTCGGCGGTACGGAGATTCGGCGCCTGGGGATTCGGCGTCTCGACGTCGGGGCCTTGCGATCGTTGGGTCGGTTCGCCGGGTAGCTGGGCGCCGGGCGTCTGCGAGTTCGGCGTCGGTGGCGACGGCGGTGGCGAGCCGGGCATCTGGGGAACGGGTGCAGGCGAGTTCGGCATCGGCGTGCCGGATGCCTGCGCGGTCTGCGTCGGCGCTATCGACGGCGCGGTGGGCGCGGCTTCGGCGACCTTCGGCGGGGTGTCGGAAGCCGGTGCGATCGCCGCGGGCGAAGCGGATGCGGAAGTGTCGGACATCGTCGAGGCGGGAAGCGTCGATGCCTCGGGCGGTCGGGCGTTCTCGGCCTGCGCAAGCAGCATCGGCGCGTCCGGCGTCGGCGCAACCGGTGCCGGCGTATTCGACGCTTGCACGGCCGGCGCCGGGGCGCTCGATTGCGGCGCCTCCGGTTCCACCACGACCGTGGTCGGCATGGGCGGCTGCGGGTTCGACGCCTGCGCGATCTGCATCGACGCATCGGACGCCTGCGCGATCGGCGTCGGTGCATGAGGGGGCGGGACGCTGTCGGCTTGGGCGATCTGGATCGACACGACCGTTGGCTGCAGGTCGCGCGGTGCCGCATTCGGCGCGCCGTTGGTCCCGGCGATTTCATTGACGCGGCCCGCTTCCGTCTCGCCGTCGGC
This sequence comes from Burkholderia sp. Se-20378, assembly GCF_017104665.1. Classification (NCBI taxonomy): domain Bacteria; kingdom Pseudomonadati; phylum Pseudomonadota; class Betaproteobacteria; order Burkholderiales; family Burkholderiaceae; genus Burkholderia; species Burkholderia sp. Se-20378. The sequence continues at coordinate 19,669 of NZ_JAAGPG010000054.1, forward strand.
GGAGAAGCAGGGGCCGGACGCGACGAGCAGCAACACCAGCGGCGCATGCAGGAGGATCCGCCGGTTGGACGGAGCGACGGTGGTGCATTGTTGTCGACGATTGTTGTCCACGAGGTGTCCTCCTTTCGAAACGATCACATCGGTTGCTCGCCTGACGACGCACGTCGTCAGGCTTCGCACGCCCGGGCTGCGAGTGCCCGGCGATGCGGACCCGGCTTACAGCCGGTTGCGGATCGCCTGACCGAGCAATGCACGCGATTCGCGGTTCGTCGGGTCGATCGCAAGCGCACGGCTCGCGTTGTGTTCCACACAGTTCCATTCGTCGATCACCGCGCACGAGCGCGCCTTCGCCAGCGCCCGCGCGCTTTCCAGCTCCGCGTGCGTGATGCTGGCCGTCTGCATGTGCACGGTGTCGGCGCCATACGATCGGGGCTTGGGCGCGAAGTCCATGCGTCGGCTCGTGCCGGCCAGCATGTCGGCACGCTGCGCACGATGCGCGGCACCGTGCCGCGTGGCGGTGCGACCGTAGGCCGATGTCGCATGCGTACCGGCCGCGAGCGTCACGGGCGGTGCATGCTGCGACTGCCGGTGTTTCGCGACGGCGCGGGGTGCGGGCCGCGGCGCGGCTTCCGGTTCGACCGCGAGCGTGACAGGCGGCACGGTGGATACTTCGAGCGGAGCCGAAGTCGACGCTACCTGCAGCGGCGGCGCGGGTGGTGTGGCCTGCACGCGTGTCGGGGCCGGCTCGGGCGCCGCTGAGGTTGCGGACATGCCGGTTGCGGACGTGCCGGTCGCGGACGTAACGGTTGCACGCGAGGCAAGGGTCACGATCGCCTTGCGGGTTTTCCCGACGGCGGTTCCGATCACGCCGGAGATGTCGTGCGTCACGCTCGTATGGCCGACCGTCGTGTCCCGTTCGGCGTAGGCGAAGATGCCGAAGATGGCCGCGAATGCAACGAAGCTGAGCGCCGCGTTCTTGCCCGGGCCCCAGGTGGGTTTCGGCGGGTGAGCGAGCGAGTCGTCTTGTCGTTCTGCACGAGTCATTCAAAGCTCCTCGATTCGATACGTTGCGGTGAAAGTCGCGTTCCGGGCGGGGTCAGGTGGTGCTCACCATTTCAATTGCGTGGTCAGCGCACCCGTTTCGACGATCGCGAACTGGGTCGCTCCCTGATAGGTGCCTTCGACCCGGTAGCTCGCGTCGGGCACGCTGAACAGGCAACGCGACCCCGGCGCATTGAATTCGACGAGTACGCGGCCATGTCGCCGCAGGCGCACCTGGACGTTGGCGAGTGGCTGCCCCGTCTTGGCCGAAGCAAACGACACGCCCAGGTTGTACGGCCGGCCGTCGGGTGGAAGTGGTGCGGTACCGTCGATCCGCGCATCGCCGCAGATATACGAAATGACGTAGCGGCCCGCACCCGGATCGGACGCGGCGGCAGGGGCGGGCGGCTGGGACGCGAGCGTCTGGGCCATCGCATTCATGCAGAGCGCGGAGATGGCGGCGCTCAGGAAGGGGCGAGCATGCTGTCGAAACGAGGAAGACATTGCAACCTCCCGTCCGGAATCAATGACGAGCATTTATTCCGAGTCAGATTTGCCAGCGTTCTTTTTGCGACACGCTATTGATACACGATGGATTTTGAACGAACAACCGCGTGTGGCCGGAATGGGACGGCAGTTAAAGATCCTATTTAAATAGGATAACGACGGATTCGTGTGAATCTCTTAACGCTGAAGAAAGTCGATATTGCCGGATATGGATATTGCTATTCGGTAGCGATGATCCGGTACGCCTTGAATCACGTCGGATGTATCGACTTTCGTGCCGAAAAATAACGACTGATAAAAGGAATTTTTGCGGCTGTGTTCCGGGTAAATTGATATCGATCCGGATACAGGTCGCACGATATGAAATGAGGGTGCGACGTTTTTGATATTTTAGATTGTTACAGGTAAATCGAAACTTTTAATTTGTTCTGTAACAGGGTATTTCTGTTCTGATAATCAGATGGAATATGCCGGCGTGCGATGTCGCGTGTAAAAGAATCATCCCGGAAACGCAAACGATTGCGATTCATCTGATAACGATTACGGGTCTGGCGTAGTCATTTTTCAGGCTATAGCGGGATCGTTGTTTGCTACCGGGGAGTGGGTCGCGTGCGCAGGGAAGTGACGCAGATGCATGCGCATACCGGATGGATGCAAACCGTATTCGCGCTCGCGTCGTCGACGGACACGACGCGAACGCGAATGCAAACGCGAAGATCAGCGGCTGCCGCCCACGCTGCGCCGCGCGATGCGCATCGCCGGCGCGGCCGCGGGTTCGACTGAGCCGACCGCACCTTCGGCCGCCGTGCGCGGCCGGTTCATGATGTAGGTCCACAGTTGCTCTGCCGCGAGCCCGCGCTTGCGGGCCGACCGGTACAGGCGGATTTCGAGCTCGGTGATCCAGTCGCCGGAACCCGCGCACACGAGCGTGCCTTCCGCGAGCTCCTTCGTGACGCAGCTTTCCGGCAGCCAGCCGATCCCGTGCCCGGCCACGACCATGCCCTTCAACGCCTCGGACATGTGCGTCTCGAAGCACCGGTGCAGCACGTACGGCTCGGTGGCATTCAGCAGCAGCATCTCGACGATGTTGCCGAGAAACGCGCCCGACGAATATGCGAGCAGCGGCAGCGGGGCATCGGGGGTGCCCGGCAGCTGGAATACCGGCTTGCCGCGCGCATCGGGTGTCGACACGGGCAGGATCCGTTCGACGCCGAGGCTGACGAACGGGAAGTGGTTCGGATCGAGCACGATCGGCAACTGCGGATGGTGATAGCCGAGCAGCAGGTCGCATTCCCCTTCGACGAGCTGCTGCACGCCTTCCGGCACGTTCACCGCGTTGACGCGCGCGGTCACGTGGCCGACCTCGCCGTTGAGCTGCTTGAGCCATTCGGGAAACAGCGTGAAGACGAGCGTGTGGGCAACCGCGAAACGCACGACCTGATCGCTGGCCGCGAACTGGTCGTAGCCGTTCACGAGATTGCGCGCCGCATACATGCTGCGCAGGATGTCCGCGGCGAGCCCGCGGAACATCTGGCCGGCCGGCGTCAGCGTGATCGGGTTGATGCTCCGGTCGACCAGCTTCGCGTCCATCCAGGTTTCGAGTGCGGCAATTCGTCTGCTGAATGCCGACTGCGTGAGGTGCCGGTTACGCGCGGCCCGGGAAAAGCTCTTGGTATCCGCAAGGCTCAGGAAATCTTCCAGCCACTTTGCTTCCATTTCGATCTTCGCTTTTTATAGTCGGGCGCCTGAAAGGCGGCGGCACCGTTTGCTGCACCAACTTTCTAGCGTACCGCGCCTCGCGCCGGTCGACCCGATGTTTTTTTTCGATGGGTGTCAGTCGAAATATGCATGAGCGTTGTCGGCGGGATTACGGCTGCATAGCGTTGAGGTGCCGGACCCGGCTCACCGGACAGTTCATCGCGTCGAACTGCCGATGCGGCCGCAGACGGTACTTCCCCCCAGGGCCGGTTGCGCCGTGTGCGTGCCGGCCCGCCTTCCCATCCTTTCGTTCCGGTGGTCCGGCGCCCGGGCGGCCCATTTTTTGTGCAGTGCAGATTGCACATTCATGACACGCGGGGGAACTATGTTCGGAAGACGCGGCGCAGCATGAACCGTGCGCGCTGGCGACGCACCGTCGTCGCCCGTTGCGTCGGGCGCTGCACCGCGGTGGTGCGCAATGCCGCGCGGGCGTGCCTGGCGCGGCGTAAAAAGGGGGGATTATCGAGGGGATCGCGCAAGGCACGTTCCTTGCAAAGCAGTCGTTACGCCGGTCCGGCATGCGCAATGCCGGGGAAAACGATCGATGGAGAAAAGATCGATGAAGCCATTCGATGAAATGCTGCAATCCGGCGACATGGTAAGGGCGCCCTACGCGCGCCTGAAGCAGTGGCTCGACACCCAGAATCCCGCGAGCCTCGCCCAGAAAGCCCACGACGCGGAAGGCGTGTTCCGCAAGACGGGCATCACGTTCGCCGTCTACGGCGACGCAGAGGCCGCCGAGCGGCTGATTCCGTTCGACATCGTCCCGCGCATCATTTCGGGTGCCGAATGGAGCCGGCTGTCGCTCGGCATCGAGCAGCGCGTGATGGCGCTCAACGCCTTCCTCGACGACATCTACCACCGCCAGGAAATTGTGCGCGCGGGCATCGTGCCGAAGCACCTGATCGCGCACAACGAAGCATTCATCCCGGAGATGATCGACTTCCGGCCCCCCGGAAACGTTTACACGCACATCATCGGCGTGGACATCGTGCGCACCGGCGAGAACGAGTTCTACGTGCTGGAAGACAACGCGCGCACGCCGTCCGGCGTGTCGTACATGCTGGAAAACCGCGAGACGATGATGCAGCTCTTCCCGGAGCTGTTCCAGCAGGTGAAGGTGCGCCCGGTCGAGACCTATCCGCAGATGCTGCGCCAGTCGCTCGCGGCCGTGTGCCCGCCGGGCGGCAACGCCGACAACCCGACCGTCGCCGTGCTCACGCCCGGCATCCACAATTCCGCGTACTACGAACATTCGTTCCTCGCCGACCAGATGGGCGTGCATCTCGTCGAGGGCAGCGACCTGCAGGTGATCGACGGCCGCGTCGCGATGCGCACGACCGAGGGCTTCCGCCCGATCGACGTGCTGTACCGCCGCGTCGACGACGCGTTCCTCGATCCGCTCACGTTCCGCCCCGATTCGGTGCTCGGCGTCGCGGGGATCATGGACGTGTACCGCGCGGGCAACATCACGATCGCGAACGCGCCCGGCACCGGTATCGCCGACGACAAGGCGATCTACTCGTACATGCCGGAGATCGTCGAGTTCTACACGGGCCGCAAGGCGCTGCTGGAGAACGTGCCGACCTGGCGCTGCGGCGAGGCCGACAGCCTGAAGTACGTGCTCGACCATCTCGACGAACTGGTCGTGAAGGAAGTGCACGGCTCGGGCGGCTACGGGATGCTGGTCGGGCCGTGCGCGTCGAAGGCCGAGCTCGAAGCGTTTGCCGCGAAGCTGCGCGCGCGCCCCGCGAACTACATCGCGCAGCCGACGCTCGCGCTGTCCACGACCCCGATCCTGACCGAAGCCGGCCTCGCGCCGCGCCACGTCGACCTGCGGCCGTTCGTGCTGGTGTCGGACCGGATCCGCATCACGCCGGGCGGGCTCACGCGCGTCGCGCTGAAGGAGGGATCGCTCGTCGTCAACTCGAGCCAGGGCGGCGGCACCAAGGACACCTGGGTGCTGGCCGACTGAGCCGGACGCGACCGCATGCGCCGGCACTGGCGCGCGAACCGAACGAAGACGGAGTGGACACGAGATGCTTCTGGGACGAACTGCAAGCGGTCTCTACTGGATGTACCGCTATATCGAGCGCGCGGAGAACATCGCGCGCATCGTCGATGCCGGGCTGCGGATGGCGCTCACGCGCACGTCCGACGCGCCGGCCGAATGGTCGTCGGTGCTCGTCAGCTCGGGCACGGACGACGGCTACCGGCAGAAATACGACGCGTATGCGGCCGATACCGTGACCGACTACCTGCTGCGCGACCGCGACAACCCGTCGAGCGTGCTGTCGTGCATCGAGGCCGCGCGCTCGAATGCACGGATGGTGCGCACCGCGCTCACGCGCGAGGCGTGGGAGAGTGTGAACGGCGCGTGGCTCGCGCTGCGTCGCGGGCTCGCGCAGCCGGTGCCGGAGAGCGAACTGCCGGCCGTGCTCGACCAGGTGAAGCGCGAAACCGCGCTGATCCTCGGCAGCTTCTACAGCACGATGCTGCGCAACGAGATCTTCGATTTCGCGCAGATCGGCGCGTTCGTCGAGCGCGCGGACAACACGGCGAGGATCATCGACGTCAAATACCACCTGCTGCTGCCGTCGGTGTCGCACGTCGGCACGATCCTCGACAACTACCAGTGGGAGACGATCCTGCGCTGCGTCGCCGCGCACCGTTCGTACCGCTGGGTGTACGACGTGCAGTACAAGCCGATGAACATCGCCGACTACCTGATCCTGAACGGCCGCATGCCGCGTTCGCTGCGCTATTGCTACGGGCGCGTCGTGTCGAGCCTGAACCTGCTCGCGAAGGATTACGGTGTGACACACCCGTGTCACGACACGGCCACGAAGATCCTGCAGATGCTGTCCGATACCTCGGTCGAGCGGATCTTCAAGAGCGGCCTGCACGAGTTCCTGACCGACTTCATCGGCCGCAACAACAGCCTCGGGCTCGAAATCGCCCAGGCTTACAACTTCGACTGAGACTTGCCATGCGACTCGCCATCCGACACATCTCGCGTTATCAGTTCGACGATCAAGCCACCCATGCGCTGCAACGGCTGCGGCTGCGCCCGCAATCGGGCCCCGGGCAGACGGTGCGCGCGTGGCAGGTCACGATCGACGGCGTCGAGCCGTCGCTGTCGTATGCCGACGGGCTCGGCAACCGGATCGACCTCGTGCGGCACGACCGCGGCGCGAAGGCCGAGATCGTCGTCATCGCGGCCGGCGTCGTCGAGACGCAGGACCGCGCGGGCATTCTCGGGAATCCAGAAGGTTATGCGCCGCCGTGGATCTTCGAGCGCGAAACCGCGCTGACGAAGGCCGGCGACACGGTGCGTGCGCTCGCGCAAGCGCTGCCGATCGAGCCGCACAGCCTCGATGCGCTGCACTGGCTGATGACGGAAGTGCACGACCGCATCGCGTATGCGCCGAACCTGGCCGCCGAAGCCCCCGTCGACGCGGAAACCGCGCTGCAAAGCGGCGAGGGCACGAGCCGCGACCATGCGCATGCGTTCATCGCGGCCGCACGCGTGCTGAAGATTCCCGCGCGCTATATCTCGGGCTACGTGCTGGCAGACAGCGCGATGCAGCGCATCGCCGACGCGAAGCAGAGCGCGGGCGACGTCGAGGAGGAGGAAGAGGCGCTCGCGTTGCAGAGCGGCGAGGGCATGCAGCAGGTGCTCGGCGCGTCGCATGCCGCGCAGTCGCAGGGAATGCCGCAACCGGCGCTCGGCGCGCAGCCGCAGGCGGCCGGACTGATGCAGCAGCCGGCCGGCCATGCGTGGGCCGAGGCCTATGTCGAAGGGCTCGGCTGGGTCGGGTTCGATCCGTTCATGAACCGCTGCCCGGACGAACGCTACGTGCGCATCGCGGTCGGCCTCGACTACCGCGACGCGCAGCCGGTGACGGGGCTCGGCGCGACGGCCGTCGGTGTCGAGATCAGCGTCGTGCAGACGCCCGAGCTCGTCTGACCTCGCGCACGCTTTCGCCGAATCCGCCGGGCCGGGCCGCCGCGTCGCGTTGAGCGCGACGCGCGCCCGGTCGGCTCAACCCGAACCGAGCTCCCATGTCCATCCACGTCGCGCTGCATCACACCACCCGCTATCGCTACGACCGGCTCGTCAACCTCGGCCCGCAGGTCGTGCGGCTGCGGCCCGCGCCGCACTGCCGGACGCCGATCCTCGCGTATTCGATGACGGTCGAGCCCGCGCAGCACTTCATCAACTGGCAGCAGGACCCGTTCTCGAACTATCTCGCGCGGCTCGTGTTTCCGGAGCGCACCGAGTACTTCGAGGTCACGATCGATCTCGTCGCCGAGATGTCGGTATACAACCCGTTCGACTTCTTCCTGGAAGCGAGCGCCGATCAATACCCGTTCCGCTATGACGATGCGCTGAAGACCGAGCTCGCGCCGTATCTCGCGCGCAATCCGCAGACGAGCGCGGCGCCGCTGTTCCGCGCGTATGTCGACGGCGTCGACCGCACGCCGGCCGGCACCGTGAACTTCCTCGTTGCGCTGAACCAGCAACTGCAGCGCGACATCGGCTATCTCGTGCGGATGGAGCCGGGCGTGCAGACGCCCGAGCAGACGCTCGAGCTGGCCTCCGGCTCGTGCCGCGACAGCGCATGGTTGCTCGTGCAGCTGTGCCGCCATCTCGGCATTGCCGCGCGTTTCGTGTCGGGCTACCTGATCCAGCTCACGCCCGACGTGAAGTCGCTCGACGGCCCGAGCGGCACGTCGGTCGACTTCACCGACCTGCACGCATGGTGCGAGGTGTACCTGCCGGGCGCCGGCTGGATCGGCTTCGATCCGACCTCGGGCCTGCTCGCCGGCGAAGGTCACATTCCGCTCGCCTGCACGCCGCAGCCGACCAGCGCCGCGCCGGTCGAGGGGCTGATCGACGAATGCGAGGTGTCGTTCGAGCACGAGATGACCGTGACGCGCGTGTACGAATCGCCGCGCGTGACGAAGCCGTATACGGAATCGCAATGGGACGGTGTGCTGGCGCTCGGCACGCAGGTCGACGGCGCGCTGGCGGCCGGCGACGTGCGGCTCACGCAGGGCGGCGAGCCGACCTTCGTGTCGATCGACGATCGCGACGGCGCCGAGTGGAATACCGACGCGCTCGGCCCGACCAAGCGCGGCTATGCGACCGAACTCGTGCAACGGCTGCGCGCCGAATACGGCGACGGCGGCTTCCTGCATTTCGGGCAGGGCAAGTGGTATCCCGGCGAGCAATTGCCGCGCTGGGCGCTGTCGATTTTCTGGCGTGCCGACGGCCAGCCCGTGTGGCACGATCCGTCGCTGTTCGCCGACGAGCGCGAGCCATCCGCCCATACGACCGACGATGCGAAGCGCTTCATCGATGCGCTCGCCGCGCGGCTGAACCTGACCGACGAGTTCATCCGGCCCGGCTACGAGGACGTCTGGTACTACCTGTGGCGCGAGCGCCGGTTGCCGGTCAACGTCGACCCGTTCGACTCGCGTCTCGACGACGAGCTCGAACGTGCGCGGCTGCGCAAGGTGTTCGAGCAGAAGCTCGACAGCGTGGTCGGCTACGTGCTGCCGGTCAAGCGCACGGAGGAAACGCCTGGCCTCGACGGCCCGCGCTGGCAGACGGGCCCGTGGTTCTTCCGCGACGAGCGGATGTACCTCATGCCCGGCGATTCGCCGATGGGCTATCGGCTGCCGCTCGATTCGCTGCCGTGGGCGAGCCGCGCCGACTATCCGTATCTGGTCGAGCGCGATCCGTTCGCGCCGCGCGCCGCATTGCCTGACGCCGCCGCGATCCGCGCGCGCTACGCGGGC